>WFRQ01000262.1 GCA_015486425.1 Deltaproteobacteria bacterium
GCTCTCTGGCAAGCTCCGAAAGCCTGGCCATGGATACCGAGCTTGTAAAGCCCACAACGGAAAAATTGCTCTGGTGCACCTTCATGAGCAGCGCAGTATCTTCATTTATGGCAGCCCTGTAATCACGAAGATGTGTTCTGTTGGTTGCGCCCACCTCTTTCAGCACCGCACCGCTTCGAGCCATGACGTCAGGGATACGGAAGGAACCCCCTATCTCCACAAGCTCACCGCGTGACACCACCACCTCACGCCCCTTTGCCAGGGTATCAAGGCATATCAACACCGCAGCCGCATTGTTATTCACTACAAGAGAGGCTTCTGCGCCTGTCAGTCTGCAGAGAATCTCCTCAACATGACTGTAGCGGCTTCCCCGCTTTCCTTCATTAAGGTTGTATTCAAGGTTTGAATAGCCGCATGCCACAGCGGAAAGGGCAGGCATGAGGCGTTCCGGCAAAAGGGACCGACCAAGATTTGTGTGTACAATGACGCCTGTGGCATTTACTACAGGGCGAAGAGAAGGCTGCTCAAACTGTTCAAGAAACTGAATGGCCATGGACAGCACGCTGTCATGCTCAACTGCCTGGGAATCGCCTTCAAGAACAAGGACCCGTGCAGCGTCAATGGCCTGCCTGCATGCTTCAGTCTTTACAGATCGTGGAACATCAATATGAATCTCTGCCATGAGGCTGTCCACCTTGGGCAGCCTGCTCAGCAGTTCCTGTTTTTCCTTTTTGTTCATAGTTTATGATTGTAACTTATCAATAAGTCCGTGCAAATTCCCCTGTATCTGTTTACAGAGTGCTGTAGATACAAGGCACGGTACGCGCAGGCTCCTGTACTTCAATCGTCTGACAACGCCGCAGATGCAGTACCTTGTGAGCAGATACGTTTATTCATCTCCCTGTTCCTGCTCTGGCAAGGTCTCATCCTGCTCATCCTCAGGCCCCTTTCTCTTTTCAAGTCTGCGAAGGCGTTTTGCTTCCTGCTTCTTTTTCCTGGCCAGCTCTTTCTGCCTCTTTTTAAATGAATAGTTGTTTCTTGCCAAAATATATTACCTCGTGACGGTTAATGAGTATTTTTCGAAACCTGTTGCACCTTTAGCCTGATGATACACGGTCATCAGGGTGTTCCGAAAAATCCGGGAAAATTAAAATCCTTTCCGACTTGACGGGACATTCAGGGGCTGTGGATAACATCCCTGAATTATGAAGAAAAAACGTAACTTCTCAACAAGTCCGTGCAGATTCTCCTGTATCTGCTTACAGGGTGCTGCAGATACAAGGCGGAGGACGCGCAGACGTACAACACCTACTTCAAGCGTCTACTGCAAGTGTCAGGCAACGCCGTAGATGCGCTACCCTGCGAGCAGATACGAAACAACGTATTTATTCAGTGCTGGGAAACGGTATTAAATGCTGAATAATTACGAAAAAACTTCTATTTACCATACATCATCTGTCTGATTATGCAATAAATGGCCAGTGCAAACTCAACGGCAGCGCGCCAGTAAAATCCAGTTTTTGGGCGGCGGCTTCATGTCAGAATCAAAATAACCTGCCTTCAGGAGAACTATCTCAAACAGGGGTTCCACTACAGTGACGATTTCAGTAGCTGTCCTCCGGGGTGGACCAGGCCCCTGTCTTTTATCATCTGCGTTTCCGATAAGACTCAGCCAGTACCCGCCTGCAACCATGTGCCGGGCTACTGATTGAACAAATTTTTCTCTGTCAACCTGCGTATCAAAAGAGTGAAAGCAGCCCCTGTCAAAGACAAAATCAAAAGGGGCGCCATCAATACTGTTCTCCACGATATTTTCAAGCATAAAACAGCAGCGGGCCCCTGCCTCGCTCGCCTTTGCGCGCGCTGCCTCCATGGCCATTTCAACTATCTCGGTTGCTGTTACATCAAACCCCCTTTTGGATAGAAAAATTGCATTGTCCCCTGTGCCGCAACCTATTTCCAGGGCACGCTTTCCTGTAATATCATAAGATTCAAGTATTTCTATGAGATTACCATCCGGGCGCCCGGAATCCCATGGAGTATTGCCTTCAAGGTATCTCTGCTCAAAACGCCTTTTTATTTCATCCACCCTGCTCCTCCTTTTCAGCCTGGTGCCTGCACATCTTATTATTCCTCAATTTAAGCCTGGCTCAATTCAGATTATTCTTTGCACCTGTATGGGCAAGACGCATCATGTCAGGTATACGATACCTGCCTGCCATGTGCCTTACCATGTCCGCGGCAGTCAATGTTTCAAAGCCTGCGGCTGTTATGTAAAGAGGCCTGCTGCTATTACCCCTTGTTATTTTTACATGTGACAAATGCCCTTGAAACGGATTTTTAGCAATACCTATTACTGAAATTCTGCCAGAGTACCTCATGTACAGATGAGCGCCGAGCCCCGGCCTCCTGCCTGTAAGCCATACATATCCATCAACAATGACCGTGTCGGGTAACTGCTCCATTCCTTCTACCAGTCTGAGGATAACAGGCAGCTCTCTGAGATAAAAGCTTCCAGACACATATTCTGCCACATCAGTCATGACAGCAGTATGAACGGATTCCGGGGCATCTGAAAGCATGGTTGGAAAGGTCACACCGCATGCAGAGGCATTGCTTCCTGAATAGGCGACGTCTATGCACATGATCATAGGCAGAAAATCATAGAAATGGCAGA
>WFRQ01000263.1 GCA_015486425.1 Deltaproteobacteria bacterium
ATACTGCTCAGGGAACTCAGGAAAGACGGGGCAATCAGCCTGGTTGTAAAGGGCAAAGATGAAAACATGGACGCGGCCTGGATGAATGCTCAGCAGACACTTATTCATCTCATGTTTGCAGAAATCCCTCTTGACAAGGAAGTAAGAAGCGAGGTGGTACGGGGCGGATTCCCGAATCTCCAGAAGGCGCTCTCCCTTGCAAAACGAAGCGCATGTCTTGAACACGGGATATCAATACCGGAAAGATCCGTACCGGCAGCCATTCACCTTAACCGCTATCCAGCCCTGATGGCAGCGTTAAAGGCCCTTGCGGCACAGGTCCTTGGCATCCCGGAGGCAGAGGCATACACGTTTCAGCACAAGGAGGGAAGTGAATCAAACCCGCGTCAAAGTGAATACCATGAATGCGTCGGACTTTTCAAGGCAGCCAAAAAGGAGCATTACAGCAACAGGGAAAGCATTGAAAAGGCGCTTGACTGCTTCCAGAGTATAGGCAAGGAGGGACATCTGAGAGAGAAGCAGGAACAATCCATAAATAAGGCAATAAAATTTCTAAAACAAAAACTCGCTGACATTAATAAAGGCGATACCTCCACAAAGGCCGGTTCAGAATCCTCATCCGGGCACGCTTCTGCCAGTACTCCTTCAAAAGGCACAGCAAATGCCGGATCTGTAAAGCATGGTGGAAAAAAACACAGGGACAGCAGTCACCACGCTGGCAGAACCAGGCAATCACACAGGGGTAACAGCCATAAACATCGCAAGGGCGGTGGAAAAGGTAATAAAAAAGGCGGCGGCGGACACCAGCTTGGCGGACACCGTCCTTCCGGGCCAATAGGGCTCATGGTGAGTTACCGCATGCGTCGAATAAAGAGAAGCGGTTACTTAAGACTGAACATGAAGAGATACGCCTCGGAGACAAGACATTTTGTCATGTCTGAAAACATAGGCGATCTCTACAGCCGATACGGCCATGACCCAAAGGTTTTCAGGGCAGTACTCATAGATGACCCTGTTTACAAGCAGCGTGAGATACTCATTACCCTTGACGGTCAGGATGCCAATACCTTCAAAAAACATGTAAACTTTGTAACAGTGCAGATGAGAAAGGTGCATGAATCAGGAGACATCACAAGGGATGAGATAGTCATCACGCCTGAAACATTTAACAACCGTGCCAACCTTTACGAGTTCATGTATGGCTACAGCGGAGACAGGGACCGCGATGCCTGGCTTGACTATGAGGCCCGCGATATCTGGTCATTTGCAGGCGATATCAATATTGAGCACAACTGGACAAAACACAACGAGGCCATGCTCTCGGTTGCATCTCCTGTGAGATACCGTGCAATAAGCATTGAAGCAGACGGAAAGCGCCTTTCTGATGCCAATGTGCGCCACGGTGTAATTGATATATTTACAACTATAAAAGGAAAGGAACTCAAGGAGGAGACAACCATAAAAAACAGTGGCCCTGCGCCCATGGAAACTGTTGAAATACCTGTGACAGGGGAGACCGCCATTGAATATCAGATAACCTGGTATCTCAACGATGGAACTCAGGTTCAGGGTGACAGGCAGCCGCTTCATGGAGACATCCTTTACTGGGACGGAATAAAGGGAGAGACAAAATGAAAAAAATAATTGTTCTGCTTATTCTTTCCACGCTCCTTATGCCTGTTTCAACAGCTATGGCCCTCATTAATTACAGTGCCGGGAGCATTGAGATAGGAGGCGTGCAGTTTCTTCAGGATGCAACTGATCCCCACCGATACTACTACCTGCCACCTGTGCCAAGGGTAGCAACAACGCCTGACGGCACCCCGCAGATACTTATGGTCAAATTCATTGACCCGCAGGGTGAGACCAGCGGCGGACTGTTTCACATGCTGGTAACCCTGAGCCTTCTTCCTGATGAGGTGGCGCAATTGCAGGAGGATCTGAAAAAAAAGGTGCCTGGCGCTGTAATTGCCGGCCCTGTCCCCATGAGGCAGGCAAAGGAGGCAGGTTTCCAGGTGGTATCTTCCACACTCACAGACAAGGGGTTCAGAAGGACCATGATCTCAAGCGGAAAAGCCCCCCTGACCCCTGGCTCAAGCGCTGCCATTGCTGCAACCCTCACCCAGCATGGCGCAACCCTGCTGTGGGATTCTCTGGAATCACCTGTTTCAGACGTATCCATTGCAGTATCTGCCTGGTATGAGGCAAAGACTCCTGCATACCGTGCAGACATACATGCTGACATCTCAACTGTTTACCAGCACTTTTCAAAGATCCTCAACAAACAGAAGGATTACAGCAAGGCCCAGATAAGAAGGATAATGGACAAGCTTGTAAGAGAGGGGGTAATTGAGATAAAGATTCTTGACAGACTCCCTGAGGATGCAGGTAACCAAGCCATGCAGCAGCTTACGGACCTTGCCACCTCAAAACTCATGAACATGATCTTTGATACTGAAACCGGCCTAACAAAACTGCCCAAAAAGGAAGCGGCAGTTGAAAAGGGTGAGCTTCAGGGCAGGCGCAAATACAACTTTCTTAACAGGCTTTTCCTCAAGGGAAACAACCCCAAGTACATCACAGACAACCAGTACACACTCAAGGACAGAAAGGATATCAACCAGGGGGTATTTTCCATCAGGCTTGAACGGGCAACTGTCATCAAGGTGCCCTTTAACACCACGGGCAATATCTCTGCCTTTTATCAGGCCAACAAGGATAATTCATCGCTGTTCAAGATAGTCAACCTGTCTGACCCTGCATTCCAGAAAAGGGAGATATACTTCCGCATTGACGGGGAATTTGCAGATGTGTTTGAAGGCAGGATGAATTTTGTTGCAGTAAACATAAGGAAGGATTACGCGGACCAGCCTGAGGCAACCGGCCAGGTTATATTCAACCGTGAAGATATCAGGGACGGCAAACTCACCAAGTCGTGGCGTTATGCAAGGCTTGGGGAGAGGGATGAAAAGTGGCTCACCTACAACTACCGCATTTCCTGGAGCCTCAGGGGGAGAAATGCCCTTAACATCCCCGCTGACCCGGACAAGTGGCTGTCATCAGACGGGCCGGTGCTGACTCTTGCCCCGCCCCTTGACAGACATGATATTGTAATTGACGCTGACCGCACTGCCTTTGACATGAACGGTATCAGAAGCGCACTTGTGGAGGCACGCTACACCATGTTCAGAAAACCGGTTCAGGAGAGGGTGGCAATACTCAGAAGCAGTGACGCGGAATCCATGAACAATATAACCCTGTTTTCCGACCCCTCCAAACCCCTTGAGTACAGGGTCTCCTGGTATCCGGAAGGCTCAGGCACTCCCATAAAGACTGGCTGGAAACCGCTTGACCAGGGTTATATTGTACTTGTGCCCCCGGCAAATACCGAAAAAGCAAATTGAGCGTTTCAAGGTTTGAAGAAATGATTTTATACGACATGAAAGGTGGTTACACATCTATAATACGTAACTTCTCAACAAATCCGTGCAAATTCTCATGTGCCTGGCTGCAGAACGCGACTGATATAAGACGGAATCTGATCATATGGCAGGCGTCGATCAGCCTGCCTGATCCACTCCGGGTCAGGCAGTTGATCTATACCCGCTCGTTCCCAAACTCCAGTTTGGGAACGCACAGCCGGAAGCTCCAGCTTCCACACAGGGACAGGTGACCCAGCCGGCAGGTATCAATAAGGAAAGAAGCAGGAGCTTCAGACCAATGGGTACCCAAACTGGAGTTTGGGCACCAGCAAAAATCGCTTAAATTAGGGAAAAATAATATGGGAGGAAAAAAATGAAGATATCACGAATACTGTTTGCCCTTGTCCTTGCTGTCATGGCATCAGGCATTGGATCTGCCACAGCGAAAAACACCCCGCAATTCATTCCCGGCATTGCAAAGATAAAGCCCATGCTGCCTCTGATGCGCATCCCTCCTGCAAAGGCGCAGAAGCAGTGGAAGACCGGGGCGCACTATCTTTCAGGCGTTCAGTACGGAAGGGTTGAGTCTGTGAAACTCTCGGATGGAACTGTTGTAAACTTCTTTCCGCAGGCAACCGACAGCCCCTCAAGGCTCTCCCACCGCTACTACTACATGCCTGCCTCTCCAAGGCTTGCCACACACCCGGACGGCACACCTCGCTTTTCCATGATAAAATTTGTAACAGACAAGTCAAAGGAGGAAGGCGGGCTTGACGGCGCCATACTGGACTTTGCAGTTGAATACGGGCTTACTGAAAAACAGAGATCAGAGGCATGCAGGCTCATGAAAAAGCGGGATAAAAAGGCGCAGTTCCTGGGAGCGCTTCCTCTTGAACCAACCGGCGAGGGAAACAGCTTTGAGATAGTCTCTGCTGTGCTCCATGACAAGGAATTTACTCCAACGCTGGTGCATTCAGGCTCAGCGCCTGTACTGGCAGGTCAGCAGGTATCTGTTGCAGCAAGGCTCAATGCCTATGCCGCCACCCTGCTTGACAAAAGCATGACCATGCCTGCATCTGACGTAACCGTGGAGTTTGCCCTGAAGTACATTACCCGTCTCCCTCCCTACCGGGTCAGGGCCAC
>WFRQ01000264.1 GCA_015486425.1 Deltaproteobacteria bacterium
CGTAATCCACTCAATCCCACAAAACTCCCGTTATTATCCTCGGCAAGCCTTCGCATCAGCGCTGCGAATCTTTCAATATTGGCAGAGCCCGGCGCCTCTTTTATAAGTACCGGGAAGCCTATGGCATGTATCCTCACCCTGCGCCTGCCCCTTCGTCCTGAGCGGTTCAGGCGGTTTACCGTATCTACCACCGCCTGTATGGAGCCCTTTGAGAAATCATCGCCCAGTATGTAAATAGAGATATTCCTGTCTGGCGAATAGAATGTCCTGATTGCCCTTTCAACCCCTTCAACCGGGCTTGAATTTGAAAAAGGCGCCCAGGTTACCAGTCTTGATAATATTGCACGGCGTCGTGCCGGGCTGTCAGGTATCCATCGTCCCGCATACTGGGAGAACATGTAATCTCCCATGTCATTCATAACCTGAATGCCTTTGACATGCGGATAAATTCTCAGAATCTCATCCATCTTTCTGCGCACCAGGGGCCAGGCGAAACGCTGCATGGAGCCGGAGGTGTCAATTACGAAGATAATGTACTGGCTGTCCACCGGGACTCCTCCAATTACCGCATCCGCTTTGGGAGTTACGGGCTTTTGCGCCTGAAGCTGTCTCATCTCGTCTGTAAGTTTCTGGCGCGCTGACTCAAGCTGCCTGGCAATAATTTCCTCAGCCTCCTGCTCGGTTCGGGCAGCAGCATACCTGCCCCGGATATTCCTGAGCTCTGCCTCAAGCCGCGCCACCTTTTCCCTGAGCTTTGAAAGCTGCTCCTGTTTTGAAATCAGCTCCCTGTTTATTACACGGCTCATGCCCTGCATTTCCTTCTTTTTCTGCTCAAGTTCCTGTACCTGGGCTGTCATGTCCCTGCTTATCTGTTCCACCACCCGCGGTTCTGAAAACTGGGATATAACAAGCAGCAGGATTATTGCGCCAAATCCGCAGGATACAACGTCAAGAAACGACAGGCTGAACACCTCTATTTCCCTTCTTCTGCGTCTTTTCATGGCCAGTCACTTGCCGGGGTCAGAAATGAACCGTTTGTGCTTACCGCAAGGCGCCAGAACATGGCAGCAGCCATTGGATCGCCTTCAAGAGGAAAGAGTATGGTGTTTACATTCGCATTAGAGGGAAGCCTTGAAGCCGCCTGTAAAAAGAAATCCACGCGCTGCTCTGATGTAACCTTGCTGCCCTCCGGTCCGGCTGCTCCAATAGTGGGGAGCCCGTCTGTAAGGAGAATGATATTATCAGGCTGCGGGCTGAGATGAGCGGCAAGTGAAAACGCCCTGAACATGTCGGTTCCATTTTGTGGGAGTGTGTGTTCAATGTCCGACATGATTCTGGTCAGCTCCCCGGAGTCTGACGCAGACACCCACTTTTTGCCTGACGCTCCAAGCGGGTGGGTGTCAGTATTAAATGTAAAGACCTTAACCTTGGACTGCTGAGGCAGGTTTGCAAGGAGCCACCTTGCAGTCCTTACACTCTGGCGCCACTTCCTTGACTGCATCCGTGTCTGCTCAGGAAGGTTTCGAAGCCTTATTATCCCTATAATGGTAGTGTCCATCATGGACGCTGAAGCATCAACAAGGAGGAGCACGTGCCTTCCTCCAAGCCTCAGCCCTGTGAGATACTGCCGGTGGCCCTGACCTGTAAATTTCAGGGCCTTTTTCCCTGTCTCCTTCCGGGCCTTTATGGATGCCAGGTCCCTTCGCTGCACACTGTCCATGGTTTTCAGGTCAGACTGGAGTTTTTTGATATCCTGGCGTCTTGCAAGGGAAAGGTTCTGGTATTGCGCTGTTTCCTGCGTGGTCACCCTGATTTTTTCAGTAACCACCTCTGCCCTTCCTCGCATCTCAATAACTTCGCTGTCAGTATCTTCAAGACTGTTCCTGAGTTGTGCAAGCAGCTTTTCTTCTGCCTTTACCTCGCTCTGAAGCAGTTCAACCCTGGCCCTCAGGTCCTGATGATGCCTGTTCCTGGAACGTACCATCTGGCTGTTTACTATGAGAACCAGCAGCACCACTGCTCCAAAACCGCAGAACATGATGTCCAGAAACGAGAGATTAAAGGCTGATAGAGGGTTTCTCTTTGAGCGTGGCATGTATCAGAAATAGACCGGGTTTAATCAGGGAATGGGACGGGTGCGAAGCCTTGATATAAGATGGATGTCGCAATATTCCTCTGTGTCAAGTACAAGCCGCTCCTGCATAAGCTGGAGCTGGTGGATAAAGAACATCAGCACTATTGAGAGCACAAGCGCAATAAAGGTTGAGTTGAATGCCACTCCAAGATTCTGGGTAACACCTGTAATGTCGCCTTCAACCGCCCTGTTGGCCTGTGCCAGCGCAGCCCCTATACCTCTGACCGTTCCTATAAACCCCACGGAAGGTATTGCCCAGGCGATGTAGCGGATTATGGACAGTTCTGACTCCTGCCTCTCGCCCTCTGCGTCACATATATCACGAACGGCAGTGGCAGAGTTCTGCACGTTTCTTGTGGCTGCAAAGCGCTGAATGGCAACACGAAGAGCCCTTGGCAACAGAAAAGAGCCCGCCCTGCCGGGTATCTCATCAAGCCGCGCGTGAAGCTCGCGGGTGTCCTCAGGTCCTATGGGAAGCCCCTGCGGAAGCTGGAGCAGATCTTCAGAAAGCTGCTGCTGCTGTTTCCACACGGCCCCTGCCTTGTATCCCATTATGGCCAGGGCCCAAAGCATGAGTACTATACATGCCTCCTGTTCATAGTCCCGAAGCACAACATAAAAATTTCTCTGTTCCTCATGGTCAGGGTTCTGTGCCATGATTGCCTTTTCCCGGGCCATGAATTCGTCAGCCGCAGGCCTTATAACAGTCACGTACATTCCATGAACAAGAATAAAGGAGATAAGAAGTGATGATATCTGAAAAATAAGCTCTACGGGGAATTGATTTCTGTTCATATGATTGGTTCCAGTTGTGCGGTGTGTGTTAAGGGACTGTCCAAAAATAACTTGCCAATTTCGCATCTCATCTTCAGGCCATCCTGAGCTGAACTTCAATCACAAAATCCTCAACGTAGCCCGGCTACGCCTGCGGTTTTGCCGGGTCAGTTCAACTCAGCCTGACCCAAATCTGAGCGCGCCATCATCCAACTTATTTTTGGACAGCCCCTAAATATCCACAGGGAAAGCCACAGCCTGATCAGCGCCGATACGCTCGCTGGGCGTAAAGGAGGTGGTGGGGCGGGCAGGCCTGCGGAGTTTCTTTTTTGCCGTTTCCGGCTGAGACGCAGCCTTGCTGTTTTTCACAGGCTTTTCATGCTTTACACTCTCATCCGCCACTGCCTGACAAGGGAATATCAGTAATGGGATAAGGAATAAGATACAGAGCAATCGCATGGTTCTTTTATTACATCTGATAGGGATCATTTCCTGTTTGTCTCGCCTTTTCGATTATTGTGGTGACAGCGCGTTATGATATTGGAACAAACGGGGAATGCTCCCCATCTGATATGAATATTCATTTTTCTGCCTTGGCGACGGGGTTCTTACCTTGCATATCTCGCCACCCTGAAACCGATAAAGTCTGTTGGTTTCCTGCTGAACCCCCTGTAGCTTAATCTGAGCCTTGTCATGGAGCTGTCCTGCCAGCTTGAGTCGCGCACCACGTGGTGAGTGCCCTGAGACGGCCCGAACGGGTCCTTTTCAGGCTCCGTTGCAGGTGCAGGAGAATAAAAGTCATGGCACCATTCGGAGACATTTCCGCCCATGTCAAAGATACCTGCCGCATTGGGTCTGAAACTTCCAGGAGGGGCGCTGACAGCAAAGGAATCATTGTATCCATCTATTATAACAGGGACCAGCCCCCTTGCCGATTCATCAGCAAAGTTGCCGCTACCATCTTTTGGCGGATATTTTCCATTCCACGGATATTTGGAGGGCTGGCTGCGCCTGGCAAAACGTGCGGCCCAGGCCCATTCCGCCTCGGTTGGAAGCCTGTAACCCGTGCCATAAGGTGCTGCGGCTGATAGTTTTCCATTTTCCTCCCTGTAAAAAGGATCCAGGCCTTCCTTTTCAGACAGATAGTTACAGTAGCGGGCCGCGTCTTCCCAGCTTACATTGACTACAGGCTGGTTGTCACTGTTAAGGCTTGTGCCTGAAAAAGCCCCGGATGAATGTTCTTTTCTGAACTGGCGGAACTGCCTGTTTGTAACTTCCCTGGCACCAATATAAAACGGTCTGGTAAGAACTATCTTTCTCTGGACCTCGTTGGTCCTTC
>WFRQ01000265.1 GCA_015486425.1 Deltaproteobacteria bacterium
CAGATCTGGCAGTAGAGGTTGGTGAAAAGATGCTCTCCGAGTTCGGTCAGCAGACCGGAACCCTTGAGTTCATGAAGCGTGCGCCTGCCCCTCGTCAGGAACTCTGGAAAGAGCTTGATATACTTCCCAGGGGAGTTGACCGCGAGGTAGTAGAGCTGATGCACCGTACTCACATGGGTGTTGACCAGGAGTACAAACATATCATGCACCATGCTGCCCGCACAGCACTGGCCGATGGCTGGGGTGCCTCCATGATTGCCACAGAGCTTTCTGATATCATGTTCGGCACACCGGTTCCCATCCGCACCAAGGTTAATATTGGTGTGCTCAAAGAAGACGAGGTCAACATTACTGTTCATGGCCACGAGCCTGTGCTTGCCGAGGCCCTGGCAATGGCTGCCAATGACCCTGAAATCGTAGCTGAGTGCAGGAAAGTCGGTGCAAAAGGCGTTAACCTTGCAGGTGTCTGCTGTACTGGTAACGAGATTCTCATGAGGCGTGGCCTTCCAATTGCCGGGAGCTTTGTGCAGCAGGAGGTGGTGCTTGCAACCGGTGCCGTTGAGGCCATGGTTGTTGACGTACAGTGCATTATGCAGGGCGTATCCCCCGTAGCCGCCAACTATCATACTGAACTTTTTACCACATCAGAAAAGGCCAAGATAACAGGGGCCGAGCACATCCCCTTTGATGAGCGCAAGGCACTGGATGTGGCAAAGACCATCATAAAGCGTGCCATTGTCAAGTACCCTGAGAGGGGTAAGCATCACATACCGGTTCATCAGATGGATGTGGTTGCAGGCTTCAGCCACGAGACAATTAATTATATCCTTGGCGGCAGGTTCCGCGCCTCCTACAGGCCCCTTAACGACAACATCATTAACGGCAGGATCAAGGGGGTTGCCGCAATCGTAGGCTGCGATAACTACAAGGTCATGGATGAGGTACACATAGAGCTTGCCAAAGAACTGATTGCCAATGATGTGCTTGTTCTTGTCACCGGCTGTGCTGCCACAGGCATGGGGCGTGAAGGCCTGCTCTCACCCGAGGCAATGGACATGTGCGGAGATGGTCTCAGGGAAGTCCTTGAGGCAGTTGGCTGTCCGCCGGTTCTTCACTGCGGATCATGTGTTGACAACAGCCGTCTGCTGATTGCCGCAACTGAAATGGTAAAGACCGGAGGCCTTGGCGATGACATAAGCACGCTTCCCCTTGTGGGCTGCGCTCCCCAGTGGATGAGTGAAAAGGCTGTTTCCATTGGACAGTACTTTGTGTCAAGCGGCGCATACGTAGTTTTCGGTCCCAGTTTCCCCACCACAGGTTCCAAGGTTGTAACTGACTTCTGCTTCAAGGAGATGGGGGATATTTACGGAGGCATGTGGGATCTTGCCGTGGGTGCAAACGAGTTTGCAGACAAGATGATCGACAAGATTAATGCCAAGCGTCAGAATCTTGGGCTGGACAAGAAGCAGGAGCGTGTGCTCTTTGACATGGCCATGAGGCGCGAGCTTGGCGCCGGCCTTCCAGGCCAGGGATGTGCCCCAGGCGGCGCTCACTGATTTTTACGGATAAAATCGTAGTTTCCGCCATATTTTCAGGCCTTGGCCCTGCCCCCATGGCATAGTGAGCATCACTGCCTGATCAGGCGGCATAAAGGCGGCTTTCACCATGGACATCCCCATAGGAATGCCGGGCAGGAATTGAAAAATAACGGATTACAGCATGGCTCATGTCATGCATTAATATAAACCTGAATTGAGCGATTGTCGGATCTGCTGCATATCCGCTTTTTGATAACATTAAAATTTTTTTCCAACTTTTAAACGCTCAATTCAGGTAAAATAACCTCAAGATAAACTGGAGTTCTAATAATGAGCCAATCTGGTGCAATAATGGTCCTTGGAGGCGGTGTGGCAGGAGTGCAGACCGCCCTGGATCTGGCAGATCTGGGTTACTACGTTTATCTGGTGGAAAAGAAGGCGTCCATCGGCGGTGTAATGGCCCAGCTTGACAAGACCTTTCCCACCAACGACTGCTCGTTGTGAATACTGGCTCCGAAGCTGGTAGAGGCCGGTCGGTCTCCAAACATAGAAATACTCAGTAACGCCACACTCGAAAAGATTGAGGGCAAACCAGGTGAGTTTGTCGCAAGGGTACGTCAGGAACCCAGGTATATTGATGAAGACCTGTGTACTGCATGCGGAATCTGCACCATGTACTGCCCCAAGGTTGTGGTGGATACCTATAACGAGCGTCTTGACATTACAAGTGCCACGCACATTGACTACGCACAGGCCATACCTGCAAGCTATTATATTGATGCAAAGGAGTGCCTGAGGCTCAACTATGAGACGTGTAACCTGTGCGCCCAGACCTGTACGGCCAAGGCCATTGACTTTACGCAGAAGCCCAGGAAGCTGAAGCTGGACGTGGGCGCCGTGGTGCTTACGCCGGGGTTTGGAAAGGTTGACACTTCCGTACTCGAAAAGTTCGGATACGGCAGGTTCCCGGATGTGCTGACAAGCTATGAGTTTGAGCGTCTTACCTGTGCATCCGGCCCAACAGAAGGGCATGTTGTACGCCTTTCAGACCATAAGGAGCCAAAGAAGATTGCATTTCTTCAGTGCGTGGGCTCAAGGGATGAGACATGCGGAAACGGCTACTGTTCTTCAGTATGCTGCATGTATGCCCTGAAGGAGGCCTCTGTTGCAAAGGAGCATGATCCTGACCTTGACGTAACGATATTCTTCATGGATGTCAGAACCCAGGGCAAGGGGTTTGATGATGCACGGCGGAGGGCTGTTGATAAATACGGTATCAACGTGGTCAGGGCAAGGGTCCCCAGGGTTGATGAGATTGAAGGCCGTCTCGGCCTTACCTGGGTAACTGACGACGGTAAGTCTCATTCCGGTATATTTGACATGGTGGTGCTCTCCGTTGGTCTTGACGCACCTGAAGATGCGGCAAAGATAGCGGATATGGCAAAGATTGAACTCAATCACTATGAGTTCTGCAGAACCACGCCTGATGCGCCGCTTGCCACAACCCGCGAGGGCATCTATGTGGCAGGAGCTTTTCAGGGGCCAAAGGATATCCCGGAGAGTGTAACCCAGGCATCCGGAGTTGCAGCCATGGCATCAGAACTGCTTGCCGATGGCCGCAATACAAGGACTGTTACCCTTACATACCCTGATGAAAACACAGAACTTGAGGCAGAGGAGCCCCGTGTAGGCGTATTTGTATGTCACTGCGGGGTTAATATTGCAGGAACGGTAGATGTAAAGGCAGTGCGCGATTATGCAGGCACTCTGCCAAACGTGGTGCTTTACGAGGATACACTCTACTCCTGTTCCCAGGATGCTTTGAAGACCATAGCTCAGAAGATAAAGGATAACAGGCTCAATCGGGTGGTCATTGCAGCATGTTCTCCCAGGACCCATGAACCCCTGTTCCAGGAGACTCTGAGGTCAGTGGGGCTTAATCCCGCGCTTATTGAAATGGCCAATATCAGGGATCAGTGCGCATGGGTCCACGCACAGGAGCCTGAGGCAGCAACTGAGAAGTCAAAAGACCTGGTTCGCATGGCTGCTGCCAAGGCAAGGCTCCTTGAGCCGCTTGATCAGCCGACGGTGGATGTTACTCCCACTGCCCTTGTAATCGGCGGAGGCGCCTCCGGCATGGCTGCTGCTCTCAGTATAGCTGATCAGGGTTACAGGTGCGTGCTTGTGGAAAGGAGCAAAAAACTCGGTGGCAATCTCTCCCGTCTCACCTGGACCATGGATGGTCAGAACGCCTCTGAAATACTGAAGGACCTTACCACCAGGGTAAAGAAACACAGGAACGTGGAAGTCCTGCTTGGGACAGAGGTTGAGGCAATATCCGGGTATGTGGGCAACTTTACAACCACGGTTTCTCGCGGCAAAAAGAGCGAGATGATAAATCACGGCGTGGTTGTGATTGCCACAGGAGGCAGGGAATACAAGCCCTCATCATACATGTACGGCGAAAACAAGAGGGTTGTGACACAGCTTGAGCTTGAGGAAAAGCTTGCAAGGGGCAAGAGCTTCCTCAAGGGGGTCAACAGTATTGTGATGATACAGTGTGTTGGAAGCCGTGGTGATGACATGCCTCACTGCTCCAAGCTGTGCTGTACACAGGCTGTTAAGAACGCGCTGAAACTCAGGGAGGTAAGGCCTGAGACCAATATATACATACTGTACCGTGACATTCGCACATTCGGGTTTTATGAAGATCTCTACCGTGAGGCCAGAGAAAAGGGCATTCAGTTTATTCGCTACACCCCTGACAGAAAGCCGGAGGTGCTGAAACAGGGACGGGGCATCAAGGTTCGCGTTTATGACAGCCTCATAGGCGAGGATATTGATATGCCTGCCAATCTGCTGGTGCTTTCCACAGGCATTGCACCTATGGAAAATGAAACCCTTGCCAGGATCATAAAGGCGCCGCTTACCTCTGACGGATTCTTTCTTGAGGCCCATGCCAAGCTCAGACCTGTGGAGGTGGCGGTTGATGGTGTATATCTCTGCGGTCTGGCTCATGGTCCCAAATCCCTTGAAGAGTCAATGTCACAGGCAAAGGCTGCTGCGGCAAAGGCGGTTATCCCTCTGTCAAAGGGCAGGGTGCCGGTAGCCCCCATAGTGTCACGGGTGGACCAGGGTACAT
This sequence comes from Deltaproteobacteria bacterium, assembly GCA_015486425.1. Taxonomy (GTDB): domain Bacteria; phylum Desulfobacterota; class Dissulfuribacteria; order Dissulfuribacterales; family QOAL01; genus S144-17. The sequence goes on from WFRQ01000265.1 coordinate 4,681, forward strand.
GCATAGGATGCGGAATATGCGAGAGCCTCTGTCCGTTCAAGGCAATAGAAATTGTAAAGGTGGGCAAGAAGCGCAAGGCCCAGACCATTACAGCCTCATGCAAGGGTTGTGGAATCTGCGCATCCCACTGTCCCACGCTTGCCATCAGCATGGGTGGATTTACAGATGATGCCATCATGGCCCAGATACACGCCTTTGCAGGCGATAACTGCGGAGAAGAGGCCTGAAAGACATGAGTTCTGAAATGGATAACAACAAGGAGAATGCAATGGCCCAGGAGGGTTTTGATCCGCGCATCCTTGGGTTTTTCTGCCACTGGTGCTGCTATGCGGCTGCAGATTCGGCAGGTGTCTCAAGGTACCAGTATCCGCCCAATGTCAGGGTGGTACGGGTAATGTGCACTGGACGCATTGATACCAGGTTCGTGCTTGAGGCGTTCAAGTGCGGTGCAGATGGTGTTTTCACAGGTGGCTGACACCTTGGTGAATGCCATTACCAGTCTGGTAATTACGAAGCGATAATAATGGCAGAGGTGGCCAGGCAGGCCCTGGCAGATGCAGGGGTCAACCCTGAGCGCATGAGTCTTGAATGGGCATCGGCAGCCGAAGGGCCGAGATTTGTGGAGCTCATCACCTCATACGTGAATAAAATTAAGGGGCTTGGAGCCCTCGGTGAGGGTGAGAATGAACCCGGAAGCGATGTTGTTGCCCGCAGGCTTGCGGCAGCGGTAAAGGCAGCCGGTGCAAGAAAACCAAGGACTGCGTTTGGCACCCTTGCCAAAAAACTGAACAAGTCTGGCGACTACAGCCCTGAAGCGGTAGCTGGGGCAGTAAAGGCAAAGGTTATGCCTGGCCTCAGGCGGGAGCGTATTTCAGAAGAGGTGCTTATCTGTCTTAAGGACGGCGCAAAGCCTGCGTCTGACCTTGCGGATATGACAGGTGCTGATGACTCTGAGATGGAAAAGGCCCTTGCCGCTCTTTCCAAAAAGAAAGCCATAAAGGAAGACGGAGCAAACTGGGCGCTGGCATAAGGGCGAATAACTATTCGTTCCTGAAATGAATTAACATATGACAGGAAGATAAAATATGACTGTTCAGGCAACAAAATTAGATCATTCCCTTGAGGATATCATAGCCGGTTATGAAGGCTGTGATACCGTGGCTCAGTGCTACGCCTGTGGCTCGTGCAGCGGTGTCTGTCCTGTGGAAAAGGTTGTTCCTGAGTTTGATCCACGCAAGATTGTTCACATGGTAAAGCTTGGCATGGATGAGCAGCTTGTGGAATCAGACATGATATGGGCCTGTTCTCAGTGTCAGAGCTGTATCCCTGTATGTCCGCAGAACGTGCGGTGCGCGGATATTGTCAAGGCACTCAGGGAAGAGGCCAGGACCAGAAGGATAGTGGAGCTGGAGGAACTGGAGCAGCTTGGTCAGTTTGCAGTGGTGGATTCAGGCAAGTGTATAGCCTGCCTCACCTGTGTAAGGCTCTGTCCCTTTGGGGCTCCTCACATCCGCAAGGAAGGATATGCCTTTATCGAGCCGGAACTGTGCAAGGCGTGTGGTATCTGTGTGCTGGAGTGTCCTGCCGAGGCCATCATGCTTGCGCCTTCACCTGAGGCAAGGGGGGAAGCGTAATGAGTGCGAGGATAAAAGGATTCTGCTGTAACTATACTGCAAGTGTCAGTGTAGAGGCCCTTAAGGAGGCGGGACTTGTGCCGGAAGATTTCGAAATGGAGAGGCTTCCGTGTTCAGGGCGTCTGGAGGTGCCGCAGCTTCTTGAGGCATTTGAACAGGGGGCAGACGCTGTGTTTGTGGCAGGATGCATGATAGATGAGTGTCATAACCTCAGTGGAAGCAGGAGGGCCTCAAAGAGAGTTGGACAGGCCAGGAAGATCATCGAGGAGCTCGGCATGGATAAGGGGCTTGTTGAGATGTTTTTCGTTGGCAGAGGGGAAACCGGCCCGGTTGTGGAAGCAGTCCGTGAAATGGCCTCCCGTGTGGAACATGCCGGATAGGGGCCGGAGATTTCGAGGTGATTTTGAGAAAGATACCTTGAATAAACCTGGAGTGAGCGACCTCAAGTCAGGTTAAACTTTCATGTTGCACTGCACAGCCTGTGCAACACCCCCAGCCATGAAAAGCACAGGCGAAAGCCCGGTGCATTTTTAGGAAAAAGGATCTGGAGTAAAAAACAGATGATAATTGCAGAAAGAAAACCCATGAATGAACTCCTGGATATGATATCCGGAGTGAAAAGGCTCCTTGTGTTAGGTTGCCGGGGTTGTGTCGCAATATGCTCTGCCGGTGGTGACAAGGAAGTGAGCATTATAGCGGCGGCATTGAAACTTGGCCGGAAGCGAGCCGGTGAGGCCATTGAGATAGACGAGGCAACGCTTGTCAGACAGTGTGATCCCGAGTACCTGGAACCTCTGCCTGATATGGCAAAGGATTACGATGCGGTGCTTTCAACTGCATGCGGCGTAGGCGTTAACTTTATCGCTGACCGGTGTCAGGGGGTAAATGTCCTTCCTGGTCTGAACACCACATTTTACGGGGCAAACCTTTCCAGTGGCGAGTGGATAGAGATGTGTGCCGGGTGCGGTTCATGCGTTCTTCATCTTACCGGCGGTCTCTGTCCTGTTGCACGTTGCGCCAAAAGCCTTTCAAACGGTCCGTGTGGTGGTTCAACAGGTGGAAAATGTGAGATAAATCCCGATGTTCCATGTGTGTGGCACCGTATTTATGACAAGCTCATGGACAGAAAGGAAGAAAAACGTCTCCAGGAGATAATGCCAATTCGTGACTGGACAACCGCTGGTCATGGCGGACCTCGTCGCAGACTCAGGGAGGACTTGCTACCGTGATAGCAGGAAGTAATTTAGAGCAGGTCCTGGCGTCTGGAACCTTTGCGGTTACAGGTGAGCTGGGGCCTCCCAAAAATGGTGATTACGAAGTTGTCCGCAGGAAGGCCCGGATACTCAAGGGCCATGTGGATGCGGTTAATATAACTGACTGCCAGACAGCAATAGTCAGGATGTCAAGCCTTACCGCCGGGCTGCTTGCCCTATCCGAGGGTGTGGAGCCGGTGATGCAGATGACGTGCCGTGACAGGAATCGTATAGGCATCCAGGCAGACATCCTGGGAGCATCCGCCCTTGGCATAAAAAATCTGCTCTGTCTCACTGGAGATCATCAGAAGTTCGGGAATCATCCGCAGGCAAAGGGTGTTTTCGACATGGACTCCATCCAGCTTCTCTCCATGATAAAGGGCATGAGGGATGACAGAAAGTTCCAGTGCGGCGAGGATATCAAGACAGCGGTACCAAGGCTCCTGCTGGGCTGCGCAGCCAACCCCTTTGCTGATCCCTTTGAGTTCAGGGCGCCGCGTCTTGGAAAGAAGGTAAAGGCAGGGGCAAATTTCGTCCAGACCCAGATTATATATAATGTAGAGAAGTTCCGTAAATTCATGGAGATGGTGCGTGATCTGGGAATAGATGAAAACTGCAGCATCCTTGCCGGTGTCACTCCGCCCAAATCCCTGGGCATGGCACGCTACATGAAAAAGTTTGTGCCTGGGATGGATGTTACTGACGAGGTGATAGACCGTCTTGCCGCTGCCAGCGATCAGAAGGAAGAGGGAATTGATATCTGCGTTGATATAATCAAACAGGTCAGGGAGATTCCCGGCGTGGCAGGCGTGCATATCATGGCTATCGAGTGGGAGGAGGCGGTTCCCGAAATAGTAAAGCGTGCAGGCCTTGGCCCAAGACCGGAGCCAAAGGGCATTGAGCCCATGCTGATAAGTTCTGCCTCTATTGATGAGGCTGTGGAGAACGCAAAAAAGACAGCACAGGCAGAGGCTTCCAGGGAACTTGACAAGGCAAGGGCAGAGGCTCAGGCTTCACGTGAACTTGTTATTAAAGAGAAAGAGAAAGTTGCCTCTGAGATTTCCGGTCTCAAAAAACAGGTGGAGGAGGCAAAAGGCATGGCAAACCAGAAAGAAGCAGAGGTCAGGAAATTGACCGAAGAGATAACCCGTATAAAGAACGAACTTTCGGCGCAGGCATCAGCATCTCCTGCACCTTCAGCAGAGGCAGCACCGGCTGCTCCTGCCGGACCAGCAGGAGCTTCGGCACCACCGGCAGCGCCGCCAGCAGGTGCTCCGGCAGCTCTTACACCGCGTGAGCAGCATGCGCTTAATTCATTGAACCTCGGCCTTATGGCACTGAGAAAGGCCCTTGGCCTTGATGAAGACCAGTTCGAGGCCCTGAGACGCTTCCTTGAGGCAGAGTTCCTGCTTCAGTTGGGCCAGGCAGGCGCAGTGCCCGCACCTGCTCCCCCTGCTCCGGCTCCTGCCCCACCGGCGCCGGAGCCACAGGCAGCTCCGGTTACACCAGAGACTGTGCCTGAGGCCGCACCTGCAGCAGAAGAGGCAGTGACAGAGGCAGAGCCTGCAAGGAACAAGGAAGTGGTAAATCTTGTTGCAAAGGGCAACATGCTGCTTCACAAGAATGATGCAGCAGGGGCTGTAGAGGCGTTCAGGCAGGCGTTATCCATTGACCCTGCTGATGAGAAGGCAAAGGAAGGGCTTGCAAAGGCAGAGGCTGCGGCCCCTGCGCCTGCTGAGGCAGCGCCTGAAGCAGAGGCCGGTGAGGGTCCTGAAGAGTTTTCAGCAGAAGAGTGGCGTTTCAAGCAGGTAGTGCGTCTAATTGCAAAGGGCAATGTATGCCTGATGAAAAATGACGCATCCGGCGCCATTGAGATGTTTAAAAAGGCCCTTGAGCTTGATCCTGATAACGAAAAGGCAAAGGACGGGCTAAAGCGTGCCGAGGCTGGTGAGGGTATATATATCCCCGAGGTTGAGGCAGGAGCCGCGGCACCGGCACCTGAAGAGAAGCCGGAAGCAGCAGAGCCGCAGAAAGAGGCTGAACCCGCAGAAGAGAAGGCAGAGGAAAAATCTGCTGAGCCGGAAAAACCTGAAAAAGCTGAAGCCGGGCCAGAGCCGGAACCAGAGGCTGAGACAGAGGCAAAACCAGCGCCAAAGCCTGCTGCACCACCTGCTGCACCTGCAGGAGAAGGTGTCGGCTCTGTAGATACAGCTTCCCTTGCAAAGGAAGAGAAGCCGCTTTCCGAAAGGGCAGGATCAATTCCTGAGGATATGTACAGTGAATCATGTGCCGGTACCATTCATCCCTGTGTAATAGGTGACGGAGACAATGCCATTACTGTGGGCGGGGAAAAGACCCTTCCGTTCCACACCTTTGAAGGCGAAATGGTAAATGCCCCGAAGATAGCATTCGAGGTCCTGGATGCAGCCCCTGATGAGTGGCCTGAGCCTCTGGTAAGGCACTACTCTGACGTGTTCAATGACCCTGCAGCCTGGGCACAGAAGTGTGTTAATGAATTTAATGCAAAGGCCATCTGTCTTTCGCTGATAAGCACTGACCCAAATGGCGCTAATGTTTCCTCGGCTGACGCAGCCAAGGTTGCCCAGAAGGTGGTTGAGGCGGTTGACGTTCCCATAATTCTGTGGGGATGCGGTAATGCAGAGAAGGATACAGAGACGCTCCGCGAGGTAACAGGGCTTACAGGCACGCGCAAGGTATGTATCGGGCCGCTTTCCGATGCCAACTACCGCACACTCGGGGCCACGGCAATGGCATTCCAGTACCCTGTGGTGGCATCAACGCCCATTGACGTAAACCTTGCCAAGCAGCTTAATATTCTGCTTGAAAATCTTGGTGTGTCTCTTGACCACATCCTCATGGACCCGTCAATCGGGGCAGTGGGTTACGGTCTTGAGTACACATACTCTGTTATGGAGCGCATCAGGCTTGCAGCCCTTACCCAGAACGATGATAAACTCTCTGTTCCATTCATCGTCAACCTGGGCAGGGAAGTATGGAAGGCCAAGGAGACCAAGCAGCCCTCTGACGGAATGATTGGCGATCAGGAACGCAGGGGAGTCCTTATGGAAGCCATTACCGCAAGTACCCTGCTGTTTGCAGGCGGTGAACTCATGGTGATGAGGCATCCCAAGGCCGTGTCCATGACCGAGGCCCTTATAGAAGGGATGATGTAGAGACATGCCGGACAGACTGATTGAAAAATGCCCTCTATCTCAAGAGGTTAAAGATATTACAAAAAATTCAAGAGAGGAAAGAAATGTCTAAGATAATCTGTTCAGCCGCGATCCGAGGCGCCCACAAGATAGTGGATATGGCCGAAGAGAAATATGAAGAGGCGCTGAAGAAGTACGGGCCGGAGCACGATGTCGCGTTTCCAAATACCGCGTACTACCTGCCCATTATCTACAGCATGCTTGGCGCAGAGGTAAAACAGCTCGGAGACATGAAGGATATCTTCGAGGAGTGCCGTAAGCTCCTGCCAGCGCCTGTAAGCGACAACGTCTGGCTGCCCTACCTTGCCCCTGCTCTCGACGCAGGCATGGCTACATTTTTTGCAGAGGAGATGTTTGAGGCAATCCGCTATATCGAGGACCCTGACTTCTACACAAAGACAGAGGATCCGCCCAGCAATGACCGTTACTGGCTCGGGGCTGCGGATGACCTGATTTTCAGAAAGCGTGGTGTTGAGTTTGTTGATGGTACCGCTCCTGGTTTTGCCGCCATTCTTGGAACCCCGGCGGACCCTGATGTTGCTGAAAAGATAGCTCTGGAGCTTCAGGAGAAGAACCTCTATATCTTCATGCATGACCAGACAGACGGCATCTCAATGCCGGAACAGCTTATCAAGAAGAATGTGCAGATAGGCTGGTCAACCCGTCTTGCGCCCTTTGGCCCCACTTATACATCTGCAGTATTTGCCATTGGTTTTGCCTGCCGCGTGGCGCTGGCATTCGGTGGTGTCAAGCCAGGCGACTACATGGGCAACCTTATTTACAACAAGGACAGGACATTCGCTTTTGTAATGGCATTCGGTCCTGTATCAGATGAATGGTATGCAAATGCAGCAGGGGCCATTAACTGGGGTTTCCCCACCATTTCAGACTGGGATATCCCGGAGGTACTGCCAACCGGTATCTGTACGTACGAGCACGTGGTTTCAAAGGTGCCCCACGACGAGATTGTCCAGAAGGCGATAGAGGTCAGGGGGCTTAAGGTGTCTGTTACCAAGATTGACATTCCTGTCTCCTACGGTCCTGCCTTTGAGGGTGAGCGCATCAGAAAGGATGACCTTTTCCTTGAGTGCGGTGGTGGACGTACTCTGGGTGTCGAGGTGCTGATTTCCGAGGATATGGACGAGATTGAAGACGGAAAGGTGGTTGTTGAAGGGCCTGAGATGACAGACTGCAAGGAAGGAGACAAGCTGCCCCTTGCCATACTTGTTGAGGTGGCAGGCCGTCAGATGCAGTCTGATTTTGAGCCCATCCTTGAGCGTCAGTTCCACCATCTGATAAATTATGCCCAGGGCATCATGCACATTGGTCAGCGTAATATCATGTGGCTGCGTGTGGGAAAGGCTGCCATTGAAAAGGGCTTCAAGTTTGAGCACATAGGCCGAATCCTGCATGGAAAGCTTCATCAGGATTTCGGAGCAATCCTCGATAAGGTTCAGGTACGGATTTATACTGAGGAAGAAAAGGTCAAGGAGGTGCTTGAACTCTCCAGGAAGGTTTACGCGTCAAGGGACGAACGTCTTGGCTCCATGACAGACGAGACAGAAGATATCTTCTACTCATGCACCCTGTGCCAGTCATTTGCTCCAAGCCATGTATGTGTAATTACCCCTGAGCGAGTGGGCATGTGCGGCGCTTACAACTGGCTTGACGGCAAGGCATCATACGAGATCAACCCCACAGGCCCCAACCAGCCCATTGAGAAGGGCGAGGCCATTGACGAGAACCTTGGACAGTGGAAGGGAATTAATGATTTTGTAAATCAGGCCTCCCGCGGCAAGGTGACACAGGTAAGCGCATACAGCCTTATGGTTGACCCAATGACTGCCTGCGGATGTTTTGAGTGTATTGCCACAACCCTTCCCATGTGCAACGGCATGATGATAGTAAATCGTGACTACATGGGCATGACCCCAAGCGGCATGAAGTTCACCACGCTTGCAGGCATGGTTGGCGGTGGTCAGGTCAATCCAGGCTTTCTCGGAGTATCCAAGCACTATATCTGCAGCCGCAAGTTCATGAAGGGAGACGGCGGTCTGAAGAGAGTTGTCTGGATGCCCAAGATGCTGAAGGAAGAGCTTCGTGAACGCCTTGAGGCCCGCGGCGAGGAAGAGGGAGTTCCCAACCTCCTTGACTTCATTGCTGATGAGGAAGTGGGCGTAACAGAAGACGAAGTGTTGAAATATCTGCAGGAGAAGGGACATCCTGCACTTGATATGGACCCCATGGTCTAACAGGAGAGTGGAGATATGGCACTTACAGGAATAGAAATCCTGAAAATGCTCCCCAAGAAGAACTGCGGGGAGTGCGATGTGCCTACCTGCCTGGCGTTTGCCATGAAGGTGGCAGCAGGACAGGAGGATATAGGCGCCTGCCCTTACGTTTCTGATGAGGTAAAGGAAAAGGTAGGCGAGGCATCTGCCCCGCCCATACGCACCATTACCCTTGGAGGCGGTGATAATAAATTTGAAATGGGCGGTGAGACATGTCTTTACCGTCATGAAAAGAGATTTGAGCACCCTACAGGCATAGCTGTGCTGGTTACAACCGGCATGAGCGATGAAGATGTGGACGGTCGCATGGATCGTTTCAACAGCCTCAGGTACGACAGGGTGGGCCTTGAACTCAAGGCTGATCTCATAGCTGTAAAGGATGAAGGTGATCAGGGTGCATTTACAGCCCTTGTGCAGAAGGCAAGGGAGAAGTGCCCTGATGCAGCCCTTATTCTTATGAGTGAAAGCGCTGATGCACTGAAGGCAGGGGCTGAAATATGCGGTGATCACAAACCACTGCTCTATGCCGCTGATTCAGACAGCTTCAGTGACATGGCCTCGGTTGCAAAGGATGCAGGCTGCCCCCTTGCTGTCAGGGGCGGCAATATTGGCGATGCGGCAGCCACGGCTGAAAAACTCATTGCAGACGGTATGAAGGACCTTGTGCTTGATACAGGGGCCCGCACCATAAAGGCAGCCCTTGAAGACAACATTGCGTGCAGGCGTGCTGCTGTGAAACACAAGTTCAAACCGGTTGGCTTCCCGACAATCACATTCCCGTGCGAGATCACAGATGATCCCCTCATGGAATCACTTGTTGCCTCGGTTCTCATCTGCAAGTATGCGGGAATTATCGTACTTTCTGATCTTCAGGGTGATACGCTGTTTCCGCTTCTGCTTGAGCGGCTCAACATCTTTACTGATC
>WFRQ01000266.1 GCA_015486425.1 Deltaproteobacteria bacterium
CTTTCTTATCACGTGCTTTGGTGCCCGGGCAAATCCATATCCAGGCAAATCAACAAAATATATGTTTGAATTGACGATACAAAAATTAAGACTCTGGGTATAACCTGGACGCGAACTTACCTTTACAAGATTACGCCGGTTAAAGATACGGTTCATCAGAGAGGACTTACCCACATTTGAGCGACCGGCAAAGGCAATTTCCGGAAGGCCGGCATCAGGAAGGTTGTCCAGCTCAAATACGCTTGTATGAAATTCGGAGGAATAAACCGCCGGATGGGAGGAGGGACGATGGTTATCACCCATGATTCATTCTCATGCGTCACGGTAACAGGGCTGTTTCAACAGGTTGAGCAGGAGCATTATATATTTGTTCCCATACCGTAACGTGCTGCGGCTATGTAACTTTTTGAGGCCTAATTTGAGAATGCTGTTACGCCTCAAAGCACCTTGTTCAGCGCATACTCTATAATTCCCTCAGCCCCTGCATCCTGGAGCCTTGGCACAAGCCCTCTTACCTCGGCCTCATCAATCACTGTTTCAACCGAAAACCACTTCTGGTTATAGAGTGGCGATACAGTAGGGGCGTTCAGACTGGGAAGCAGATCAACTATGACGTCAAGCTTCTCCTCCGGGACGTTCATCTTGACACCCACAAGCCTGTCCGCTCTGAGAGCGCCCTGCATGAGTACTGCGATCTGCTCAATTTTTTTGCGCTTCCACGGATCTTTCCATGCCTCACGGTTGGCAATGAGACGCGGCGTAGATTCCATGAGATCTTCTATAATCTGAAGACCATGGGCCCTTATGGTGCTTCCGGTCTCGGTGACCTCAACGATTGCATCTGCCAGACCGCTTACCACCTTGGCCTCTGTGGCTCCCCATGAAAACTCTATATCTACATTGACACCCAGCTCACTGAAGTACTTTCTGGAAAAATTAACCAGCTCTGTAGCTATCTTTTTACCTTCCAAGTCTCTGGCATTCCGACAGGGAGAGTCCGCAGGCACAGCAAGTACCCACCTTGCAGGCCTCCTGCTCACCTTGGAATATATAAGCTCTGTTATAACCTCTACATCCGAATCATTCTCAAGTATCCAGTCAAGGCCAGTTATACCAACATCAAGGGTGCCGTTATCAACATAACGCGCCATCTCCTGGGCGCGGCATATGCTGCACGCTATTTCAGGGTCATCAATATCAGGGAAGTAACTGCGACTGTGTACCTTTATGTGCCAGCCTGACTTTGCAAGCAGTTCGATTGTTGCTTTTTCAAGGCTTCCCTTGGGTATTCCGAATTTAAGCTGATTCACTTTTTCTATTTCTCCTGTGAGCCGTATACTTCCTGGGGATCAAAAACAGGCCTGCCCTGCGCCACCAGATCCTGGCCCTCCACCTTCTGGAAAAAACAGCTCCTGAACCCTGTATGACACGCGGCGCCGCCAAGCTGCTCCACCTTAACCAGAATGGTATCAAGGTCACAGTCCACATATGCCTCCCTGAGAAGCTGCACATGACCTGAAGTCTCACCCTTGAGCCAGAGTTTTTCTCTGGAACGGCTCCAGTAATGGACCTTGCCGGTCTCCAGGGTCTTATCCCATGCGAGCTGATTCATATAGGCCAGCATGAGCACTTCCCCTGTCTCAAAATCCTGCGCGATAACAGGCAGGAGGCCATTTCCCTTGGCAAAATTGACATCCGATACTTTTTTCATGGTGCCGATGTTTAACTTCCACAGATTGAGATGTCAAGGGCCGGAGGGATGTCCAAGCCCCTTAGACTGACAAATGGAAACCACATACCACATTTCACAGAAATAATTTACCCACACTACCTGGAAAATTAAAATTCAGCAGAAAAATCACGGAAAAGAGAGAGTTTTGTGACTGAAAAAACATGGCACGCGCTTTGCGTTAAAGAAAGATTATACTGACCATGGAAACACAACCACATGGTACTGACGGACAGTGCCTGGTTGACAAACATTCAGCAATAGTTATACTTATCGACAGAATTTATCATGAACTTTATTAAAATTATTACATCTTTCAGCAGATTTTTTCTCATTCTCGTGCTTTTTTGCATCGTGTTATCTCTTTCTGCGTGTAACACACCGGACAGTGAGGTAGGCGGGAAATACAGCAACCCGTATACAAAGGCTCAGATAGACAAAATGCTTCGGTACCATGGGGCCCTTGTGGCAAAATTCGATAAAGGGCAGTGGTACTTCCTCTCAGGACATCGCTGGATAAAGATTGAAAACGGCGGGGCCAAACGATTCGCTCTTGCCAGCCACAACTCCGGCTCCAAATCTCAACTCTGATACCTGAATCTTCAATTGCACGGTTCTGCCAGTGCAACATCCCATATCATGAAACCCGGCTTAAAGCTCAAAGGGAAGGGCAGGCAATCACACATCCTTTTGCTTTAAGGGGCAGGCACAACGCTGATAGATTTTTTTCTCCTACAGCCTTTAAAACAGGAACATCTTCATGTCTGATCCACATAGGCACTTTACACTATCTGGATTTCAGTATCAGGGTAACAGGGCCGTCGTTCACAAGCATTACCTTCATATCGGCCTGAAACACTCCTTTTTGAACCGTAACGCCCTTTTCCTCAACCATCCGACAGAGCAGATCATAGTACTCCCTGCCCTTGTCTGGCGAAGCGGCCCTGACAAACGATGGCCTTCTGCCCTTTCTGCAGTCTCCGCAGAGCGTAAACTGTGAAACTATGAGCATCTCTCCGCCTGTATCAAGAATTGAACGGTTAAGTTTGCCATCTTCATCGCTGAATACCCTGAGGTTGGCGCATTTATCTGCTATGAAAGCCACATCACTTTCTGTATCATCTTTTTCCACACCTGCCAGTACCAGCGCACCCCTGCCGACTGATGCAACTACCTGGTTATCCACTGTTACTGATGCCTTAATTATCCGCTGCCATACTGCTATCATTTGTTTCCTCCGCAATATCCTTAGTGGCTGTCACCAAATATACCATTTCTGTGCAATGGGAAAAACGCCGTATATTTACTCAACCTGTGGAAATTTTCCACACACGGTTAAAGACGGCCCCGGGCAATTGCCTGTTGGCAGGCCCTCATGCTGACCTGCCCGGTACATGATTCGGATACCAACATGCCTGCAAAGAGAAATAATACACTGCACGCGCTTGAAGATATGGGGCTTGATATCAGGCAGCCAGAGACTGGATACAGATTTTCAGTAGACTCACTTCTGCTTGCTGATTTCTGCAGGCCGGGGCGCAGGCACCATGTGCTTGATCTTGGGACCGGATGTGGAGTAATTTCCCTGATCATAGCGAGAAAATTTCCAGATATAAAAGTGACAGCAGTAGAAATACAGGAAAAGCTGATAGATCTGGCAAGAGAGAATGTTTCCCGCAACAGGCTTGGGGATCGTATCACTGTGGTCCACGGGGACTTGAATAACATTGGTGATTTTATCAAAGCACAAGGCGTGGACCATGTGGTATCCAATCCCCCGTACAGAACACCGGTTTCAGGGCGCATATGCATTGATTCCATGGAGGCGCTTGCAAGACATGAAATACTTACCGATATAGAGAGAGTGATACAGGCAGCGCGATATGCACTTCGCCCCGGTGGCAGATTAAGCGTAATATTTCCGGCTGAAAGGGTGGCAGGGCTCATATCCTCACTGGTCTCAAACAGGCTTGAACCCAAGAGGATGCAAATGGTTCATCCATCCCCGGAACGCAAGGCACGGATGTGCATGATTGAGGCATGCAGAGACGCTGGAAGAGAACTTCACGTACTGCCGCCCATGTTTCTTAATTTGTAACTGTTCAGCGTTTCGTATGATTGCACGTGCATGGTATTGTTTTTCAGCTCTATGAGAAAACTACGAAATTGTCCAAAATCGCTTCAAAACAAAACCATTAACCTGCGCTGAGCAAATGCCTCAATTTTTAATGTGCAAATTATGACAAAAAAAATTGATTAAAAAAAGTGTAAGAGCCGATACTAATGGATATAGTAACCATAGATGGACCTGCAGGTGCTGGAAAAAGCACAATAAGCCGAATGGTGGCCAGACGGCTTGGATATCACAGACTCGATACAGGCGCCATGTATCGGGCTGTGGCTTGGCTGCTGAAGGAAGAAGGTACCAGCCTTTCAGACACTGATGAAGTTGCACGTATCTGCCGCGAATGCCACATCCGGTTTGATGGTGAACGGATTTTTATAAACCAGAGCGATGTCACAAACCTTATCAGGTCTCCTGAGATGGACATGCTGGCATCTAAGGTATCCGGAATACCTGTTGTACGAGAAAGGCTTGCCGGCATGCAGAAGGAGATCGGCATGAAAGGCAGATGCGTTGCCGAAGGCCGGGACATGGGAACCGTGGTATTTCCTGACGCCGACTATAAATTCTTTCTCACGGCAACGGCTGAAGAACGCGCAAGAAGAAGAAAAAAACAGCTTGAAATTGCCGGTGAAATTGTGTTATATGAAATCATATTAAAGCAAATAATAGAGAGAGACAGGGCTGACAGCAGTCGTTCCATGTCTCCCCTGAAACCGGCTGAAGATGCCGTACTGCTGGATTCCACCTCTTTCTCGCCGGCCGAAGTGGTGGAGTTCATCCTTGCAGAAATAAAGAAAAAGAGAGATTTATCATGAAAAACAACTTTACCATTGATGAGTGCCTTGGCTTTATTGCCAACAGGCTCGTAAAGGTCTTTTACAAGGCCTTTGATCATGAACTTGAGGAACAGGGGATTACAAGCGCTCAGTTCTGCGTACTGGCAAAACTCCTTGAAGAAGAGGGGCTTACACAGACGGAGCTTGCCTCACGGCTGTTTATAGAAAGCCCTACCCTGGTGCGTACGCTGGACAAGATGGAACAGGCGGGCTTCATAGAACGCCGCAGCGTTCCCACTGACAGGCGGGCCCACCATATTTTCCTCAAGCCCAAGGGAAAGAAGATGCAGAAAATGGTAAACCGCATAGGCAAGGCAGTACACACCAAGGCAGTTGCGGGAATCGACCCAGATCAGCTTGAAACGCTCAGGGAATCACTAAGCACCATATGGCACAACCTGGAGGAAATGATCGAAAAGCCCTGAACGGACGTGCTGTGCCGAGGATAGCCGTTCTCCTGTAATTTTTTGCTGGTTCCCAAACTCCGGTTTGGGAACCACAAATAGGAAGCTCCAGCTTCCCCGCTTACTTGAGCGAACAATTTGATACCTAAGGGGCTGTCCAAAAATAACTTGCCGATTTCGCATCTCATCTTCAGGCCATCCTGAGCTGAACTTCAATCACAAAATCCTCAACGTAGCCCGGCTACGCCTGCGGTTTTGCTCAATCAGTTCAACTCAGCCTGACCCAAATCTGAGCGCGC
>WFRQ01000267.1 GCA_015486425.1 Deltaproteobacteria bacterium
CCAAGAAGGAAGAAGATATGGGAATGCCTGGCGGCGGCATGGGTGGAATGGGCGGAATGCCTACAGGGGCAATGATGTAGCCTGCCCACCTATCAGGATTGACAACTGATTTCAGGCCCCTGCACGCATGAAGTGTGCAGGGGCCTTTTTTGTTTTCATTTGGGGGGTATTCAGGCCTGTTCAGAAATAATTTCTGATATAATTATTCGGTGGTTATTTTTTGTGCTACTATGGTATTCTTTTTTCGCTACTGATGAACAACTTCTTGATTTTTTAAGTTTCGCTCCGCGGAAATCGCGAAACTCGCTCGTTCCTCGCTAAGACAGACGCGATTTTTGTGGCTCCGCTTTAAATACAGTTTTTTCAGTTTTTAACAGTGACATAATTTTGACGTTTTTAGCGGACAGATGTTACAGTGCGCCACAAACGTAAAGATTCAAAGTTAGTGTCAGGTCTCTGATGTCGTCTATTTATGGCCTGTTCCTTGATGTTTGCGTGCAAATATCTGAATCACCCCCTGATCTCAGCGTCAAAAAAACAGCAAAAAATTTACAATACCGTTGCTCAGGAACATTATCATGATTGCCTCATGCCTTAATGATTCTCGTCTGCTACTTGACAAAGTCATTATTTAATAATAACTCTTAAAAGAGGATGAAGGCTTCAGGAGGGAAGGGTAGTTCGTGTTGTTATTCTATGACGCAACAAAATGCATGTGATTTTGCCTTGGCTATTTAGTTGAAATCAGGGCATTTATTGTTAAGGCAGGGGCGAAATCCCACATAGGGTTGCGATTGTGTCATTAAGTCATTTGTCGATTTTTAAAAGCATGGCGAGGCAAAAAAGTTTTAATTATAATAATGTCCAAAACTTTTATCGTCTGTCATCTATGCTTAATACTTTGTTCAGATGACAGGGTAAAAAATGTTATGTTTTGTAAATCGGCAGGCTTTTGCCTGAAAGGCATGGCCTGATTTCTGCATGCAACAGAGATATGGTTTTTTATGGCACGTCTCGACGATTCATGTCACCTGCCATCAGGGCTCAGTAGGGAGTAGCGGTATTAATGGTGAATGAATGCATCGGGGTTTATGCAGACGCGGGATGAAATCTGACCGGTTACTGGATTTGCTGCATATCCGTCAATGAAGATTTTTTGATTGTGGGTTGTTCAGGGCGTGTTACAATTCAGTAACGTTTTCTATTGGCTGTCAGCGCTGGAAACGCTGGCTGCGGGGGTGGGGTATATAGCAAATGCACGGGATAATGACCAAACGAAAGCAGGAGGATAACAGCGTTGAGGCTTCAGTGGCTGCAGGCACGCGCGCAAGTGTCAGGGCTTTGCGCTCATTATATAGAAGTGCGCGCAGGATGGCCTGCTCGGACGAAGACAATGTACTTCTTAATTTCCTCATAGAGGATCTGATCAATACCACTGAATTCGAACGGGTTCTGCTTCTGATCCTTGATCCCTCCACTGAATATATGGAGGCATATATCGGGCATGGTTTCCGGGATGCCGGTGTAAACGGGTACAGGGTTCCGTTTAACCGCCTCAGGGGGCTTCTGAAAAAGGTTTATTATGACAGGGAACCTGTCAACATCATTAACTATTCAGAACTGGCAAATTCTTCATGCCCGTCAAAGTTCTGTGCCGTTTACAGGGAAGACCGGTCCATGGAGGCAAGGCCGGAGAGGAGGCAGCGAATCACCCTGTGCGTCCCGGGCTTCAGGATGAATGAGGATGTCTTTGGTCATTACAGACAGTTTCAGCACTATTCTCTTATGTATCTAAGCAGGCGTGATGAGGTCATCGACCAGTTGCTCGGTAATATAGACGCCTTTCTTATCCTTCCCATCTGTGACGAGACAAAGTTTTACGGTTTTGTTCTGGCAGACAAATCCCTTTCAGGCAGTGAGATTACCTATGATGAGATCCGTCTCTCTTCAGCCGTTGTCAGACATGCCGGCTATGCAATAGGACGCGCCAGAAAGCATCAGGAGATGCTGATAAAAATTGCGGATCAGCTTAATGAAATACAGCAGATCAAGAGTTTTTATCAGAGTATTATCCAGAATCTGCGCAGTGGTCTGGTCACCGTTGATCAGTATTTAAAGATTAACAGCGTAAACAAGGCGGCAGAGGTAATACTGGGGTATGATGCTCTTGAGCTTCTTGGAAAGCCCATGGACTATTTTTTTGCAGGGAGTGATGCTACAAAGAAGTGTTTTTTTCTTGATTCAGCCGATGAGGTCGATGCCAGCATGGGGCTTGTCATGGAGGTCTCCATGCGCAGAAAAGATGGAGAAATTTTCCCTGCCGAGGTATGTTATTCGGTCATTACCGATACCGATCATGAAATTACAGGCCTGAGCTGTATCTTTCAGGACATAACAAACCGCAAGAATATGGAACAGAACCTGGCAAGGATTGACAGGCTGGCATCCCTTGGAGAGCTTGCAGCAGGAGTTGCGCATGAAATCAGGAATCCACTTGCCGGGATTGCAGGGGCTATTCAGGTCATCAGTCGTAACCAGGAGCCTGATTCACCGCATCACTTCATATTCCAGGAAGTTCTGGAGCAGGTGAGGCGGCTGGATGGTTTTGTTAATAATCTTCTGAAATTTGCCAAGCCCGGACAGTCAAAATTCACCAAGGTTCAGATTGAAGGGGTAATTAAAAAAGCACTTTTCCTCATCAAGACTCAGCTTCAGGAGAAAAATATAAGTGTGCACAAGGAGTTCGCCCATGATATACCATTTATCATGGGGGATGTAGCTCAGCTTCAGCAGGTCTTTCTCAATATTTTTCTCAACGCGGTTGACGCCATGTCAGA
>WFRQ01000268.1 GCA_015486425.1 Deltaproteobacteria bacterium
ATAAGCGTGCGGGACCTTACGCCGGCAAGGGCCCTTGAAAGCATGGCTCTTGATGTTGATTCCAGGCCCCTTAGCCGCATTGCCTCGGCAATGCCTGGAATCTCTCTGTGGATAACCTTTGCGGTAGCCTCGGGGGTTACATCTCTTGGAGAAAGTCCAGTGCCGCCTGTTGTTATGATGAGATCAACACCGCGCTCATCTACCCACTCAACAATGAGTGCCGATATCCTGTCCGCCTCATCAGGGACAACATGAGCAAACTGCACGGTAAAACCCTCAAGTTCCTCTATCATTGCCGCAATCATGGGACCTGTTGAATCTTTACGCGTCCCGTTGCAGGTGCTGTCGCTGACTGTGATGATACCTGCCCTGTATGTCCTGTTCATAAAACGCTCAGTTCAGATTAACGCAAAAAAGGACACAAAGCATTTATTCACCGTGCTTCGTGCCCTTTTGGGCTGATTAAAAATTTAACTGAAAACCGCTATTTCTCATCCTCTGCCTTGCTGGCAGCTACAATTTTTTCCACCATATTGGGAGGTACCTCCTCGTAATGCGAAGGCTCCATGGTGAATGTGCCCCTGCCTGCTGTCATTGCATTAAGATCAAGGACATACTTCTGCACCTCGGCCACAGGCACAAGGGCTGTTACCACCTGCACGCCATTTCCAGGCTCCATACCCATAACCTTGCCGCGCCTGCCGTTAAGATCACCAATGATATCACCTACAGCGTCGTCCGGTACAGTTACGGTAAGTTTTACAAAGGGCTCAAGCAGAGTTGGCCTGGCCTCGAGCACACCTTTTTTGAAACACTGAATGGCGGCTATCTTGAATGCCATTTCCGATGAGTCAACGTCATGGGATTTACCATCGTAGAACCGTACCTTCAAGTCAGTAACAGGGTACCCTGCGAGTGGCCCTGCCTGCATGGCCTCGTTAAGCCCTTTTTCCACTGCGGGTACAAAGTTTCTCGGGACATTCATGCCTACCAGGGCCTCCTCAAACTCAAAGCCCTGGTCCCGGGAAAGGGGTGAAATATCAAAATGCACCTCAGCAAACTGGCCTGCACCGCCTGTCTGTTTCTTATGCCTGTAGATTACACCCTTCTTGGGAGCCTGGATTGTCTCCCTGTATGGAATCTTTGGAAGGGTAAGGTCAACCTGGACGTTGAATTTACGTTCAAGTTTTTCAAGCGTGGCATCAATGTGTATCTGGCCATGCCCGGAAAGCAGCAGCTCATTGGTCTGCGAATCCCTGCTTACAACAAGCGTGGGGTCCTCTTCCCTGAGCCTTGCAAGGGCCTGGGTAATCTTCTCCTCGTCTCCCCTTGTCCTGGGTTTCAGGGCATAGGTAAGAACTGGTTTGGGCAGCTCTGTAAATTCATACTGCACAGGAGCTGCGGGATCAGAGAGCGTATCGCCGGTATTTGTAACCTTGAGCTTTGCAAAGGCAATTATCTCACCAGGACCTGCCTGTTCAATAGATGCCTGCTTCTTGCCCTGCAGCACGAAAATCTGTCCGAATCGTTCAGTTTCATCCTTGTTTACATTGAGCAGGGTGCCATCAGATTTTACAGTACCGGAGTAAATCCTCATTATTGACAAACGGCCTGTGTAAGGGTCAGTAAGTGTCTTGAAAACCAGGCCGGATACAGGGGCATCCGGTGAGGGCTCGCGCTCTGTCTCTTCTCCGGTTTTGGGATCTATGCCGGTGACGCTTCCAAGGTCTTCCGGAGATGGAAGCAGCTCCACTACAAAGTTCAGCAGTGTCGTGGTTCCTGCATTGCGGGCAGCAGAACCGCAGGCCACAGGTATGAAACCACCGTCCATTATTCCCTGCTTGAGGCCTGCCACTATCTCTTCAGCCGAAAGTTCTTCTCCCTCAAGGAATTTTTCCAGCAGGTCATCGTTGGACTCTGCCGCATATTCAATAAGGTTATTCCTGGCATCTTCTACCTCGTCAGCCATATCAGAAGGTATGTCAACAGCCGAGGCCTTACCGCTTTCATCAAACTGGAATGCCTTCATCTGCACCAGATCAACAATACCGCTGAATGACTCTTCTCTGCCCACAGGAAGCGTAATGGGTACAAGGCGGGTTTCCATGAGCTCCCCAATCGCGTTAAGGGCCTTGGTGAAATCAGCCCGCTCCTTATCAAGCTTGTTGACAAACATCATGGTGGGCAGCCCGAACTGGGCAATCATGTTGCATATTTTCTGGGTCTGAGGTTTCACCGGGTCAACGGCGTCTGCCACCATAAGGCAGTTGTCCGCGGCCCTGAGGGCCATCATGGCCTCGCACAGGAAGTTGTCATCGCCTGGAGCATCCATGAGATAAACCCTGTGCCTGTTCCAGTCCAGGGGATAAAAGGCGGTGCTGACTGTTATGTGACGTTTAATCTCTTCCGGTTCAAAGTCCAGCACAGATGTCCCGTCATCTACACGACCGAGCCTGGAAGTCGCTTTGGCACTGAAGAGCATGGCTTCGGCAAGTGAGGTTTTGCCGCTTCCGCTTTGAGATACCAAGGCCAGATTACGAATTTTCCCTGTTTCCATAAGACAGCACTCCCTTTCCTATTATATATTTAACTTGAAAACACCGATCAGCTTTCGCTATCACTTTTAATTACAGAGGTGTTGCACTGACTAAACGGCGCAACATGAAAGTCCTGACCGCACATGCAACGTGGCACCCGGTACTACTTTAAAATGAATGCCTGTAAAAATCACAGTCATTGCAAGGTACAGAAGGCGCAAATGCTGACGATTATGTCCCTGCTCTCACGGACCAATGCCCCCTGCGCCATTATAATGATGCAGCAGATTGGCAACATACTGAATATGGCCTCAATGCGTCAAGTATCTTCAACTAAATTTTCATGTTGCGCCGCTCATGCAGTGCAACATGGAAGTTTTACCTGAGAACAGCGCAAAGCTGAAAGCTGAATGCTCAAGGCTGAATGCAAAAGATATGTCTTGCAGAAGATATTTACCCGCTCGTTCCCAAACTCCAGTTTGGGAACGCGCAGCCGGAAGCTCCAGCTTCCACACAGGGACAGGTGAGCCACCCTGCAGGTATCAATAAGGAAAGAAGCAGGAGCTTTAGACCAATGGTTACCCAAACTGGAGTTTGGGCACCAGCAAATCAGAGCTTCTTTCACTTTGAGCCTTGAGCTTTCAGCTTTCAGCTATAAAGAGCTTCTTTCACTTTGAGCCTTCAGCTTTCAGCTTTGAGCTTTAAACCGTGTCCATGGTAAACACTAAATAATAAACTAAAATTCTAAT
>WFRQ01000269.1 GCA_015486425.1 Deltaproteobacteria bacterium
CCCTGCCGTTCTGGGCGGTAAGCGTCTCCATCTCCTGAAGGGAAAGGCGCTCCTTGATATCGTGACACAGGTAATTTATGCAGAAGTGAAACCTTGCCATGAGCCTGCAACCTGTAGGGCCGAGGAAAAGACACCCTGTTTCATCAAGCCTGTCTTCAGGGATATCCCGGCCAAGCATGAGGTTCATGAGCAGTACATACTCATCATACCACTCTTCAATTCCAGCACCGCAGCAGCCGCCTCCCTGCTTGGTGGCATCACACCTGCCGCACCCTTCAACCACCCTGAGCCTTCGCATCAGCGCCCAGCTCTGCTCAATGGCATCTTCAAGTTCCTGAAGGGACCGGGTAATGCAGGCATCATCCATGAGGGCGTCACCGTGTCTTGACCACACCTCCCTTGCCCTGCGTATCCTGTCGTGTATATCTGCTGAACTTCCCACTGTTCTGGTTCTTCTGGCGCCGCTTACTGGTTTTCACCTGAGG
This sequence comes from Deltaproteobacteria bacterium, assembly GCA_015486425.1. GTDB lineage: Bacteria > Desulfobacterota > Dissulfuribacteria > Dissulfuribacterales > QOAL01 > S144-17. Next base: position 486 of record WFRQ01000269.1, read on the forward strand.
GTATCATTATATCCCTTACAATCTGCTGAATTCTGGCCTCATTATAGGGCTTGTGAATAAACCCGGCCAACTCCTTTTCTTCAATACTGGATACAATATCTTCCTTGTTATAACCGCTTGAGAGTACCACAGGGCAATCAGAGCCTGCCTCACGAATCCTTGACAGCAGCTCCAGCCCGTTCATTCCCGGCATCAGCATATCTGTTACCACAAGCCCAATACGCTCCCTGTTGCGGCAGAAAACCTCAAACCCCTCATGTCCATCCCTTGCCTCAAGCACCTTCAGGCCGAGGTCGGCTATCATCAGGCTTGCAACCTGACGTACAGTGTGTTCGTCATCAACCAGCAGCACCATCTTTTCAACAGGCCGTTGCTCAGTAGCATGAGCCTGCTCAGTCTGCTGCTCTCCTGTAACTGCCTCCTTGAAGACCGGCAGAAGTATTGTAATGATCGTACCCTGCCCGGGCTGGCTGTAAACCTTGATGGCACCGCGATGCCCCCTTACTATTCCCAGGACAGCAGCAAGACCAAGCCCCCTGCCTGTAAACTTTGTGGTAAAAAACGGGTCAAAAATCCTGGAAATTGCATTTTCCTCAATGCCAGGGCCTGTATCTTCCACCCTTAGATAAACATAATGCCCTTCCGGGAGCTTCTCATTGATGTAGGTTGATGTGAGGTAATCCTTGTCAGCGTGCATGGTGCCGGTCACAATGGATATGACACCTGCCTCCTCACCGATTGCTTCGCTGGCATTGGTGACAAGATTCAGCAGCATCTGCCTCATCTGGTCTATATCTGCTTCAACCTTCGGAAGCATACTGTCAAGATCGTACTCAAGCTGTATTTTTCTTGAAACAGTCGCGCTGAACAGTGACTGGCTTTCCCTTACAATTTTTGAAAGGTCGAGATAATCTACCTTGTACCTGCCATGGCCTGAATAGGCCAGCATCTGGCTGGTAAGCTCTGCGGCACGCCTCGCTGCCTGCTCAATATTCTTGACATAGGCAGCAATGTTTTCACCTGGTTTTTCCCTTACCAGGATAAGCTCAGCAAAACCCAGTATTCCCATGAGAAGGTTGTTGTAATCATGGGCAATGCCGCCAGCCATAAGCCCAAGGCTCTCAAGCTTCTGGAGCTGCTGCATGTGCTGCTCAAGCTCCTTCCTGTCACGTTCCTCCTGCTTCTTTTCGGTTATATCCCTGAAAATACCTCTTGTGGCAACAGGCTTTCCATTTTCAAGGCGGCAGTTACAGTTCCCCTCAACCATAATTTCCCTGCCATCCTTTGCGATAAAGCTTGTTTCAACCCTGCCGATATCACCGCCGCGCATCACCTCTGCAAACATGGTATAACATTTTGCCGCGCATTCCGGAGAAAGGATATCCTGCAGGTTGAGGCTCTTCATGTCTTCCTGGGAATAACCCATGGTTTCGCGCCAGGCCCTGTTTACATACAGGAATTTGCCATTGGGGTCCACGCTCTGCACCATGTCATTGGCATTTTCAAGCAGGTCCTTCAGGAGCTGCATATCCTTGCTGACAGCAGCCTCTCTCTCCTTTAATTCAGATATATCCCGCATGACAAAGAGAAACAGCGGCCCATTGTCATTCTCAACTTCTTTTTTATGGTCAGAATCAGAGAGCGGGGAAAGCGTGCAGAGAAAATGGCAGGAGCGGTCCGGGCACTCTATTTCACATGAACTCATAGTACCAGGCGAAATAACATGCGGCACGTCACAGAACTGTCCTGAGAGGTTATCCCAGCCGGTCTGTTTTTCAAACAGGTCACAGATATCCCTCCCCAGAGCATCTCTGCCAGTTGACATAAGCCTGGAAAACCCGGAATTCATATCCACCACCCTGCGCCTGCTGTCCAGGATGGCAGCCGGGTCAGGAAGGGCGTCAAAAACTCCATATCTGTTGTTTTTAAAATCCATAATCACAGTCCGTTAGGCAATAATAAACCCAAATCAGGCATATGCCAAGTTTAGGGGCTGTCCCTTACCTGTTTTCACTCCGCTGACAGGAATAATCAAGAGCATTCCCTGTTTTCATGGCCCACTGGGTTATCAGCGCTTCGGCCTGCCTGGTAGCCGCGCCGGACGCAATATTTTCAAGGGCCTTGCGTGCAGCTTGTCCTGCCGCCCTGCTGTCAGAAGAATCTGAAAGTAAATGAGCTGTGCGGTCTGCCAGCTCCTGTCCGTTCCGCACCAGGCCGCCAGCGTTTTCCTTTTCAAGGGCAGCAGTGGCATCTTCAAAATTTTCCGTGTGTGGTCCATAGAGCACCGGACATGACCATGCAGCAGGCTCCAGAATATTCTGCCCTCCCTTTGCGGCAAGGGAGCCGCCCACAAAGGCCACTGACGCAATGCCATACAGGTCAAAAAGCGGGCCTATCCTGTCAACAATTATCACCCTCGCAGTATGGCTGTCTCCCTTTTCCTGAAGGTGGCTGTAAAGGGAGAAGGGTATGGATTGTTCAGCAAACAGCCTCTGAAGCATTGTCACATTTTCAAGGTGCCTCGGCACAACCACAAGGTGCAGATCAGGGAAACGTGTCTCAAGCGCCTTCCACGCCTGAATTATATGGGCCTCATCACCGCTTCGAATGCTTCCAGCCACCAGCACCCTTGCTGCCGGTGGTATCCCCATGAGTTCAGCCTGGGCCCTGGCGGAGGCAGGCTCAGGCCTGGCAAGAAGGGCCTGATACTTGGCGTTTCCGGTAATAACAAGCCTTTCCTTACAGGCGCCAAGCTCAAGCAGTCTCCGGGCTGACGTTGAGGAGCCTGCGCAGATCATGGAAAAACCATGGAGCAGCCCGGAAATAACTGACCGTATCTTCATGTAGCGGGGAAAGGAGCGGGCAGATATACGGCCATTCAGAAGCATGGTGGCAATGCCGTTCCTGCGCATTTCTTGAAGCATTGATGGCCAGAGCTCTGTTTCTATACAGACAAAAACCCGCGGCCTTATGGCACCCACTGCACGCCTGACTGCCTGAGGAAAATCAACAGGGCATGGCATTACCCCGCAAACATCGCCCAGCGTCTCTGATGCCCTTTCATAACCGGCCTCGGTGAAAGATGACACCACGATCTTGAGACCTGGTTCCATGCCCAGGGCCTCACGGACAATTGCCCCGGCCACACCCACCTCGCCAACAGAAACTGCCTGAATCCAGATATCCCAGGGGGCGTGGCTCGTAATTTCCTCAGGCAACCTCCCCATGCGGCCCTGCCAGAGTTCAGACCGTTCTGTGCGCAGGGAAAGCGCGTGCATGACAGGCATTGCCCCCCAGTAAGCGGCAGAGCCAAGATATCTGTAAATGGAAAGCAGGGACAATTTCAGACCGGATACAGGTACACGGGATTTCAGGCAGATACCGCACGCTGACGCGCTGTTTCATAAAGCGCAGCAGTACAGGCGGCTGATACATTCAGGGATTCTACGCCTGTGGACTGCGGTATATGGAGCCTGGTATCACACTGTTTCACCACCATCTGTCTCAGGCCCTTTCCCTCTGCACCAAGCACCAGGGCAAGGGGAGTTTTCAAATCAGCATCCCATATCCTGGTACTCATGGATGCTGACAGGGCCGCCGCCCAGATACCCCTTTCCTGCAGGGCTGCAATGGCCCTGGAGGTATTTTTTACGCTGCACACCTTGAGATGCACTATTGTACCAGCAGATGCCTTTATAACAGTGCCATTGATACGCGCGCTGTTTCTCTCCGATACCATCACCACATGCACACCAAATGCAGCAGAGGAGCGTATAATGGCCCCGAGATTCCCAGGGTCACTTATCTCATCACACAACACCACAAGCGGAACTTCGCTGCCCCAGGCCGTATGAATTTCATCAATGGAGACCTCCCAGGTAGGGGTTACAAGTGCGCACACACCCTGAGGCACAGCGCCATCCGGAAGCCCCATACGATTAAAGTCCGCAATGACACGGGCATGAACCCCTCTCTTTTCAGCAGAGGCAAGCAGGGCCTTCTGCCTCTTCTTTCTGCCAAAGGACGGGAGCACAGAGATGTCCACAATTGTGTCAGGGGCCCTACAAAGAAATTCCATTACGGGGTTTATTCCCCAGATACGGATATTACCCCCTGATTCCGGGCCATTCCTGTGACCTCTGCGTCTTTTACCGCCCATACGCAGAGGTTCAGTCAGGTATCATGCCGGACAGGTCGTGCCTTTGCAGCACGCGCCGGGTCCGGCACCTGCGTGCCAGCACAATGGACTGAAGATCACCAGCCGCCCTGATAAGATCATCATTAACTATGAGAAAATGATACTCCCTCACGGCGGCAAGCTCCCCCCTGGCATTCTCCATCCTGAGCCTGATGGTCTCCTCGCTGTCAGTGCCGCGGTTCCTGAGCCTGTGCTCAAGCACTTGAAGAGAGGGGGGAAGGATGAATATCAGCACAGATTCAGGAAATATATCCCTTACCTGCATTGCCCCCTGAACGTCTATGTCAAGCAGGACATCCTGACCATTTTCCAGCATGGCCGTTACAGCGGAACGGCTGGTGCCATAACAGTTTCCATGCACTTCAGCCCATTCAAGAAACTCTTCCTGCTCTACCATTTGCATAAAATGCTCTTTGGAGACAAAGTGGTAATCAACCCCGTCCACCTCACCTTTTCGCGGTGAGCGGGTGGTATGGGATACGGAAAACGCCACACCCGGCGTCTCCTCCATGAGCCTGTGGCACAGCGTGGATTTCCCTGCGCCTGAAGGCGCGGATATTACAAACAGATCACCCTTCTCCCCGGTTTCCTTCAAACTCAGTACCTCGGGTCCTTTTCTTCTGTTTTTGTGAGAATATCAGAATTCATGCGCTGGGAAATAGTCTCTGCCTGTATGGCGGAAAGCACCACGTGATTACTGTCCGTAATGATTATGGAGCGGGTTCGTCTCCCCTGAGTGGCGTCAATGAGCCTGCTGTTTACCTTGGCCTCCTCCCTTAGACGCTTCATAGGGGCTGATGCAGGTGATACAACCGCGACAACCCTGTCAGATACCACGGTGTTACCAAACCCTATGTTGAGCATCTTGCTTCTAACTGTCATGTTTCTTCTCTCCCCTTTTGTTTCACTCTCCCGTTTCCAGTCCCCCCTGTTACTCCCTGATTCATGTCCTTAGGAGGTCACGAACCTGAAATTTTCAAACCTCAATGCTGTCCCTGTCAGCGCTGCTTGCACCACAGGGATGAAATGTACCACGGACAGCGGTATTTTCACCTCATTTTTTATATAATCTGATTTGAGCGATTGTCGAATTTGCCGCCGATCCGTTGCTTAGGGACTGTCCAAAAATAACTTGGCGATTTCGCATCTCATCTTCAGGCCATCCTGAGCCGAACTTCAATAACAAAATCCTCAACGTAGCCCGGCTACGCCTGCGGTTTTGCTCAATCAGTTCAACTCAGCCTGACCCAAATCTGAGCGCGCCATCATCCAACTTATTTTTGGACAGCCCCTTACACGATATTCTGAACCTGCTCCCGTATCTTTTCAAGTTCTCCCTTCACCTCTACCACAGCCTGTGAAATCACACTGTCGCATGATTTTGAAGCCATTGTATTAAACTCCCTGAAAAGCTCCTGCGTCAGAAAATCCAGGCGGCGTCCCACAGGGTCCTGTGAGGTGAGATATTCAAAAAATCTGTCTATGTGGCTGTCTGCCCTTACAATCTCCTCTGTTATGTCAAGCCGGTCTGCCATAATGGCCGCCTCCTGGGCAAGCCTGTTCTCATCCATACCGGCATGGTCAAGGAGTTTCTGAACCCTTTCTTTAAGGGCGACCTGAGCGGCTTCAAGGTGTTCCCCGCGCCGCGCCGTAATCTCTTCAAGCAGCCTTCTTATGGAATCAAGACGCTGCCTGATGTCTGCCTCAAGGTCCGCCCCCTCTCTCAGGGCCATCTCCTCAGCCATGTCAAGCAGCTCAGCAAGGGGAGTTTCAAGCAGCTTCCACTGCTGGGCCTCATCTGTCTGTGCCTGCGTCATTGCTATTATGTTCGGCACAGAGGCAAGCAGGTCGGAGATGGTTGGCCTGGAGGAGAGGCGAAGCTCCTGGGCCAGTTTTTCCGCTGATAGCAGCCATGCCCTGCCTGCCGCAATATCAGGGTTGAAACTCACAGGGCCGGTGCCCGAGCCCTCTGCCTGGATTGAAAAATCAATCCTTCCCCTCTGAAGCCTCTGCTGTATTGCCTTTTTTATGCGCTCCTCAATGGGAGCAAGGCTCCTTGGAATGCGGGTATGCACATCGCAGTAGCGCCCGTTTACTGACTTGAGTTCCATGGCAAAGGACCAGCCTGAGCCGTTTTCCGCGCTTCGCGCAAATGTGGTCATGCTCCTGATCATCAGATAATTCCCTGTTTTTTCAGCTCAGCAAGGTATGTTTTGCGTGTGCTGTTCCAGAATTCCAGTATTTCAGTAGAGGCGTAATCCGGGAAGGTCCATTCCAGTGTCCTGAACCCGGAGCGGGTGGCAATCAGGGTGATCTCGGCAAATACACCCCTGCCAAGATATATCCGGTGCGTAAAATTCTTGCCTGTTGCAAGCACAAGCCTTTCAGGCGTCAGAAGCCCGGGGTCTATATTTACCCGACGCCCCGGAGGCCGTCCACTCAAGGCATCTTCCATGAATTCCTTTTCTATTTCACGGCATATCAACTTGGCATCAGGCAGACAGTCCTGCTGAACCATTTTTGAAAATACCAGAAAAACCCGTGTAAGTTCAGACCCCATTTCCTGAGAATAATAATCAGTATGAATAAATGGCCATTCAGGGCTTGAATCTGCCTGCCCGAACCGGGCTTCCAGTCGCTTTCTCGCTTTCCTGAAAATATCCGTGTCTGAGAATAGCAGACCGCAGAAAAAAAGGGCAGGCACAGGCTCTGAAAGCTCTCTCATGAAATCCCCGCTGCAAACAGGATGGGCCGCCGCAGCCTCCGGTTACTGCATGCAACTTCACATGAACCATCAAGCGAATTCGCCAATCTGCTCTTCTCCTGCATATCTTTCACCTTGAGGTTTCAAGCATTCCCGCCAGCTCGCTTCCACTGACAGTGGCTGTGCCTACCTTGCCAACCACGATGCCTGCAGCCATATTTGCAAGCCAGGCTGCCTCCGGCATGTCCAGTCCGTTTGCAATTCCCATTGCAAAAGTGGCAATTACAGTATCCCCTGCGCCTGTGACATCAAAGAC
>WFRQ01000270.1 GCA_015486425.1 Deltaproteobacteria bacterium
GTTATTGATCTTGACCAGGCCCACCTCAGGCCATGTTATAACCCTGTATCCCAGGTGGTCTATGCTGCAGGAAGTGGTGATGTGCAGGATCTGATGGTAAACGGTCGGTTCCTTATGCTGGACAGGAAACTTCTTACAGTGGATGAAAAGAGGCTGCTTTCAGAGGTAAACAGGGCTTGTAAAATGTGGAATCTCATTTGATGGTTTAAAAATTGCCAGGATTGTTCAGGTAGCTGGAGCTTCCGCGCTCAAGGTCGGAAGCTGAAAGCAAACATGGCTTCCTTTACTTTGAACCTTGAGCTTTCAGCTTTGAGCTATTTTCACGGTAAAACTGTCCCCGTCCGGTCAACGCTTTATCCCATCATGCAGTTTGTTTCCTCATTTTCCCTGTAGCGTAATCCATGCCTGTATTGACGCGGCTCAAAAACATACTTTTCCCTTGCAAAGGGGAAAAACGCTGAGCAGTTACTTTTCCCTTAATATTTTTCCTGAATATTCCGACAAGAAAAATAACACGAAATACCTGTCAGATGACAGGAAATGAAATTAACTTCATGGCTGTCTTACATGGTTTATCAGGCATGTAAAAAAGAATTTTACAGCCTTCACGATATCTGGATTGAACAGGCTGTATCATTAATTTACCTACCGTGAAAAAACGTCTGGATTTCTCGCAGGCTTTTCATGAAAGAGGTTGTTGCACTGACTGACAGATGCAACATGCAGGTTCAATCTGCCATATTTGCTCAAAACAGGAAAAAGATAAAATTCAGGGAGGACATTCATGCAACACAATTTCCAATTTTCACTGAAAAGGATCAGGGGCAGACAGATACTGGCAGGTGCCATCTGTGCCACCTGCATATTTCTTACCCAGACGTCAATAGCGGAAAACCGCTATGTGGGATCAGAGGCATGCAGAGACTGTCATGAAGAGGCATATGAAAATTTCACAAATTATGCCAAAAAGGCCCATTCGTTTGAGGCAATAAAAAAGATGCGTGATCATCTTACGGCTGAAGAGGTTAAGACCTGTTATGGCTGCCACACCACTGGTTACGGTGAGCCAGGCGGCTTTGAGGATGAAAACAGTACCCCTGACATGGCAAATGCCGGTTGTGAAGTCTGCCATGGCCCCGGTGGCAATCATGTGGAATCAGAAGATGCTGATGACATTATTGGCATAGGAAGACTCAGCAAAGACAGGTGTGAAAAATGCCACTCCAGGGAACGGATCAAGGCATTTAACTTTAAACCTCTGCTTCACGGCGGCGCTCATTAAGTATCAGGGAGAGTTACAGCATGGAAATGTTACGAAAAATAATGCTTTTCAGAGGCATGAAAATCAGAATTCTTGGCCCGGTAATATTCTTTTTCCTGGCCGGAACCATGGTTATGTTAGCCCTTCACTACTATGCCATGGAAAATATCAGTGAGGAAAACAGTTCCAACCAGGCGAACATGGCGCTGGACGCTGTCTATGAAGCCATAGTCTTTCCCATGACAGTTGGCGATGATGAGGGGGTGGAGCGAATTGTCAAGGGAATGAAGAAACACATCTCTGTCTTTATTGTGGATGATCAGGGCAAAGTCTCATATGGGCCAGACGAATCCTCCAAAGGCAGCGAACTCTGGGGGAAATTACCTCCCAAGGTAGCAGACAGGGGGCGTGAGGCCATTGCGGCAGGCAGCACCCGTTCCGTTATTGAAATAGTAAAGGAAGGTGACACAGGAACACTGTTTGGAATGCATGTTCTGAAAAATGAACAGGCATGCTTCCATTGCCACGGCCCGTCCAAGTCAGTGCTTGGAGCCATTCTTGTAAAAAGAGATGTATCTGCCATTGTGGCGGCTGAGAATCAGAGCATGATTAATATCATGGGCATTGTGGCGGCCCTTATTGCACTGGCCATACCAATTCTTGTATTTATCCTTAATAAAACCGCCATAAACCCGATAAAAGACCTCTCTGCAAGGCTGAAGGAGCTGGCTACCGGCGAGGCAGACCTGAGAAAACAGATTGAAGTAGTGTCTGTTGACTGTTCGAGGGAAATGGACTGCGGCAAGACAGACTGTCCATGTTACGGGAAGGAATCTCACTGCTGGTACGAGGCAGGAAGCTATGCGGCAGAAGTACACTGTCCCAAAATCCTTACAGGAACATACAAAAGCTGCGATGAATGTCACCTTTATAAACAGGCCATTGCCACAGAAGTTGATGAGGTCTCCACATTCATAAACGCATTTATCGTGAGGATAAGAGACCTGGTAGCAAGGGTCAGCAATAATGCCAGCCATGTTGGCAAAGAGGCGGACCATGTACTGGATGAGGCAAAGAATATGTCAGAGGCCGCGTCCCTTACAAACAGTCAGGCCACCGAGCTTGCACATTCGGCTGAGATGACCAGTGATATGGTAAACGGTGTAATACACGCCATGGAAGAGATGAATGCAACCGTGGCAGAAATTGCACAGAACACCAGCCAGTCCAGAAATGTTGCCATTGAGGCCAGCGAAAAGGCTGAGGGCGCCTCCAATGTCATAGGAGAGCTGAGTAACGCATCGGACAAAATCGGGGAAATCAGTCAATTGATTGGCTCAATTGCTGAGCAGACCAACCTCCTTGCCCTGAATGCAACCATTGAGGCAGCCCGTGCCGGTGAGGCAGGAAAGGGATTTGCCGTTGTGGCAAACGAGATCAAGGAACTGGCCAAACAGACAGGCGATTCAGTTACAGGCATCAATGAAAGCGTGACCGGTCTTAAGACAGGAGTTGACAGTGCAATTGGTGCCATTACAGAAATAGTGGATGTGATCAGACAGATATCCGACATGTCTGACACAATCGCAGTGGCAGTAGAAGAACAGACCGCCACTACCAGTGAACTCAGCACCAACGCCCAGAATACCGGCGAAACCGTAGCGCACATGGAGGCGATGATCCAGGAAATTACCAGTGCAAGTGATCAGTCTGATGCAGGAGCAAGGCAGGTAAAACAGTCTGCCGAAGAGCTGAAAAAGCTCTACACCAGGCTTGATGAATTACTACATGAATTCAAGGTTTAAAATTCAAATTTTATAATCAGAGAAGCCGGTGGATACATCTGTATCCGCCGGCTTTTTTATGGCTTGTGCTTAAGGCACAACATCAGGGCAGTTTTCGTGGATTCATGTGAAGTTTAAGATTTCCGTCCGGATAAACCACAGCGAGTAATTTCTTTGCCCTGAGAGCAATATCTATCATGTGCCTTGAGCCTTCAGATTCCCTGTCCCAGAATATAATTGCACAGTCCGCTGACCTGAGCAGCACCTCATTTCTCATCATGGTTGCCTTGAGCCCGTGCTTGTCCCATTCTGAAGGAATAATCTTCCAGTCCATCTCGTTTTCTTCGGCGTAACGCTCTCCAAGACGGTCAGCGCCAGGAGCATTTCCTGAGTAGAGAGTGTCTCCACTGACCATGAGCATGTCCAGCACCTCCCTTACCAGTTCATAAGAGTCAAAGCTTCTTGAACCACCTACTGCTATCTTGGCCATATGAAATAACTCCTTCCGCAGGTTCTAATCACTGTAATAGTCTTATTCATTCAGTATCACACTTTATCAACAGCGTCCATAGCAAGATTTGCCGCCGCATCTCTTCTATTCAAGAATAACAGTTCCGCGCAATTTTTAAAAGAGGAGCGCAGGGATGCTGTGAGTACATAAATACCTGTAGACTTAGAATTCATGACAATTGCATTAAGCCTGGTGAATGGTTATAATAAGCCATTATCACTTTGAATTGAGCAATTGTTTGCCTCGCTGAGATAAACTTTCATGTTGCGCCGCCATGCTGTGCAACATACCCGTGTCATGAAAAGTTTATCCGAAAATAGCTCAAAGCTGAAAGCTCAAGGCTCAAAGTAAAGGAAGTTCTAATTTGCTGGTTCCCAAACTCCAGTTTGGGAACTACAAACTGGAAGCTCCTGCTTCCCCTTGTGCTCATACAATGTCAAACGCAGCAAGAGCGTATTTTCATTGTTCGTTGTGCCCGTCAGGGAATGGCGGTTACCGTGAAAATACATTGTCATGAGCGTTTTGGATAAAACCACAAAAATATTTTTTAGATTGGTCGTAATTACAATTAACAGGCAGTTGCAGAAGTGTAGAGCAGACAGGATATTTTTAAACATTCAAAAAATGGAGAAGATGCATCATGGGTAAAAACATTCTTAAAATCACAGCCGGATTGATATTTTTTATATTCCTTACAGGTTTTTTCGGCGCAAAAGGAGATACTCCTGCGGAAAAACGCAGGGCTATCAATAAAATGAGACTCGCAACCCTTGCTGATCTTTACAAGGTTGCACCTTACGCCAGGGAGGAAATCAGACGTGCCGAAGGATATGCAGTGTTCAGTAATGTGGGGCTCAATGTCTTCCTGATATCCACTGGCAATGGGTATGGCGTTGCCCACGACAACAGAACTGGAAAAGACATTTATATGCGCATGTTGTCAGGGGGCGTAGGAGTGGGCTTTGGTGTCAAGGATTTCAGGGGAATATTCGTATTTTACAACCGCAACGCCTTTAATGAATTCGTGAATCATGGCTGGACCGCTCATGGCCAGGCCGATGCGGCAGCCAAGCTCTCAGACAAGGGTGCAGCCGCGTCTGCAGCAATAGAGATAGCTCCAGGCGTCAGGTTGTATCAGCTTACAGAAAATGGAGTTGCTGCTCAGGCAACGATTCAGGGTACAAAGTACTGGAAGGATGATGAACTGAACTAACCTTCATCCTGTTTCATGAAACAAGCCGGCAAACCCCTCATAAGGATTGCCGGCTTTACCTTTGTCTTGCTATGTGCATGAAGTGCAGAACCCTACAGGCATGAAAATCCTCAAGCCCGTAGTATTTACATACAGAGCAAACCAGCCTCAGGACTGTTTATGAATCTTGATCAGCTTAATGCAGGTGAAAAAGGAGAAGTTTTAAAATTGAATGCAAGAGGTCCGTTCAAAAAGAGGCTTCTTGAGATGGGCTTTATTACCGGAGCAGTGGTAAAAGTGGTAAAATATGCTCCTTTGAAAGATCCTGTGGAATATGAACTGAAAGGATACCATGTAAGCCTCAGACATGAAGAGGCCCAACAGATAGAAATACAGAAAATCTGAAACCTTTCCTGCTCGTCCAGTCCTACTCATCCATTCTTACTCGTCTGGGTCTGCAGGGTTATCCTTTATTATATCTTTTACATTCTCAAGAGTGTAAAGCACGTCATGCACTGTTACCTGGGGATGATTCTCGCAGAAATCATCTATGGTATGCAATATATTCTCTGTCAATTCCTCAAACTGATCTATTGACAACCCGCTTGCCGGACCGGATGCCATAAGCTCGTCAAGATCAATTCCATGATACCGCACAAGCTCATCCTTGATATTCTCAAGTTTCCTGGCTCGTCCAAGCCCTGTTCTGCTTCTGCCATTAATAGGGAGCACTTTACCCATTTTCAGACTCCATGTTGAGAGTATTCATGTTAAAACGTAACATTAACGAAACATATTGGCAATCACAAATCCGGTTCCCTTCTTTACTCATACAGTTCATTAAAGCGATTTCAAATTAAGTTCCACCGTTTTTATTTTATATGCTACCAGGGTTTAAAATCAAGCACTTTTACACTTGAGAATACAATGAAATATTTGTGAAACAAATCCGCTCAATTTTCAATGAGTTATGCCAGAAAAAATTTCATTGCAAGACTACCCCAGCTCGCCTACACCCTTGCCCCGAACATTCTTTCTGAATGTCTCACTCAGTCTGATCAGAGAGGAAACGTCAGTTTCTGCAATGTGATAAAGTCGCGGCATTTCCTCATCCCGCATATTTGTAAATATTGAAAGCATCTCCCAGTCCACACCTTTTTCTGACATAAATTCAAAAAGTTCATGACCACCAATACATCCCTCTGCATCAAACTTTATGCTCTCTAACCCCTGCCTTCCAAAGCGAAGGAAAAAATCAGACAGCACTCCTATTATCATGGTGTTTCCTGAAATACAGGCCCATTCTGCAGCGCGTATGGCATATGCATTGCCATTGAAAGAAAGGGCCACGCCTCCTGCCTGCCTGACCAGTTCAAATGCCTGAACATCAGTTATACTGTCGCCTGCATAAAAAACATTCGAGGCCTCAAGCCCTGTACGCTTTAGACTGTCAAGCACTGATGCTGCCTTCTCATGGCCACCAACCGGATTAACATCCCTGAAAATGGCGCCGGATACAGGCATGGCAGGAATCAGTTCCCAGAAGATTTTTTCAAGACGATAGAGAACGGCACGGTCAGACTCACCAAGGTCATCGGCCCCTGTGGCATCTTCAGGCCATTGCAGCATGGGCTGAGCAGCTATTTCCTCTGTCAGTCTCTTGAGTTCCTCAACCTCTGCAACCGGCTGGTCATAACTGTCAATATCTACATCAGTGCAGTATATATGGTGCTTTGGAAAGCCAGTTACATCACAAAGCGCGTCAAGATAGGGACGATAGCTGGTGCTGATTATAAATGCAGGGAAACGCTCAGCTACTGCAGGAAGCATCTTTTCAGCTCCGGGCAGAAGCTTCAGGGTCTGCTTGGAAAAGGACTCCATGATGTGGGAAGTTACGCCCCATGCCCTTAAAAAAGGCAGCACAAGCTTCAGTGTATCGCCGGCCTTGTAACCATCCCGCTTTTCCACATCTGCAAGATAGTCATCATAACGGCTTACACGGGCAAAAAATTCCCCGCCATCAGGCATATATGCCTCGCAGAGTTCATAAGCATTATCATTCTGGGTTACAGGCCCCTCGCAGTCCAGATTTACCTGTATCATATACCAGTTTCCTCAATGAGCCTGTCCACAAACGAGAGGATAAACTGCCTCTGCTGTGGTGTTGCGTAGGCAATGCAACTGCACTTCAGGCTTGTCCTGCTTCTGACCAGCATTTCAAAACTTACGAACCTTTCCCCAACTTCAATACCGCTGCAGTGGGGCTGGCATTCGCTGTGTGTATACTGTTCAGGAGAAAGCATGTCATCAGGTATCCGCAGCCAGAACAGATTGTTCAGTTCCGACTTTTCGCAGTGCTTAGCAAGATATTCAAGCACTGCATCCACAGCATCCTTACGAAGTTCATCAATCACATATTGTCTCACAACTCATGCTCCTTACTGGATTTGGATATTAAATCGATCTGTGCGCGCCATCATCCAACTTATTTCAGGACAGCCCCTGACGCATCAATTTCATATGAACTAAGCATTTCTAAATCTCAAAGTAACTGCTTCCCCCCCTCCAAGATGAATTCCCATAACGGAAAATCGCTTTTCACACAACATTTTTTTGACACGTATCTGCTCAGAGAGTGCTGCAGGTGCAAGGCGGAGGGGGCGAAGTCGTACTTCCCGTACTTCGAGCCCCCGACAACGCAGCAGATGCGGTACTATCTGAGCAGATACATCTCAAAAATTAAAAAAGGGCTGCAACCCGTGAGATTACAGCCCTTGATATATGTACAGTCATGGTGCCGAGGGGGGGATTCGAACCCCCACGGGCGGTTGCCCACTACCCCCTCAAGATAGCGTGTCTACCAATTCCACCACCTCGGCTTCTTTTATTTTATTATTTGAATTTCTGCGGATTATCAGTGTTGAGCCGGTGCAGCTTCTGCCGGCGTTTTATCTTTGTTTACTGCTTTATCTGTTATTACCTTATCTGGTGCTGCTTCTGCAGGCGCAGTGGCCTTGGCACCTGAGACATCTGAAGGAGCTGCCTCTTCCGGGATTACTGCTTCGGATTTTGATTCAGGAGATGCAGGCGCCGGTGCACTTGCCTTTTCCTGCTGTACCGGCGGCATTACAGGCGCTGTCTCTTCCTGAGCAGGAGGAACTGCCGGTGCCTCTGTCTTTATACCCTCCATAACCGAATCTCCGGTCCTGTGGGCCGCAAGATAAGTGAGGACCAGGGAGGTTATCATGAAAATTATGGCAACAACCGTGGTGACCTTATTAAGGGCTGAGGCAGGGCCTGCACTTCCGAACATTGCCTCGCTTGACCCGAATACCGCACCTACTTCAGCACCTTTACCCTGCTGAAGCAAAACAGTAAGAACAAGGATCACGCATACTATTATATGTATTGTTACTACAACTGTGTACATTAACTGTTCTCGTATTCAGACCGTATGCCTGAAGATTTTATATTTCACACCCTGCTATTGCGGCAAAACTATGAGGATCAAGCGCCGCGCCTCCTACCAGAGCACCATCAACATCGGGCAGGGCCATAAGTTCATTTACATTCTCCGGTTTGACGGAGCCACCATACAATATTCGGATTTGCTCTGCAATACCCGAATTAAAATGTTCTGAAATCCATGCACGCACCGAATCGTGGGCATCCTGTGCCTGATCAGGGGTAGCGGTTTTTCCTGTACCAATTGCCCATACAGGCTCATAGGCAACGATCACATTTTCCATATCAGACTCACTGACTTGCGAAAGCCCTTCACTGAGCTGACTCTCAAGCACTTTTACAGTATCTCCGGCCTCGCGCTGTTCCAGAGTCTCCCCTATGCAGAATATTGGCTTGATATCATGAGATATAGCTGAGACCACCTTCCTCGATATCAGTTCATTACTCTCTCCAAACACATGACGCCTTTCTGAATGTCCCAGTATAACCATGCTGACACCAAGGTCTGAGAGCATAACCGGGGATATTTCACCGGTAAAAGCGCCCTTTTCTTCATAGTGCATGTTCTGTGCAGCCACATGCAGGTTTTTGCGACCGAGGAATGCCCTGCAGACTGTTTCCAGTGCGGTAAAAGGGGGGGCAATAACGATTTCCCTGTCCTGAGGAATATCCCTTACAAGCGTTATGAAAGTATCTATGAAACCGATTGTATCGGGTATTGTCTTATGCATCTTCCAGTTTGCTGCCATTACAGGGGTTCTCATTGCTGCCTCCTTAGCTCAAAGTCTGAAGCTCAAAGCTCAAAGCAAATAATCGTGCCTTCTTTTGCTTTCAGCTTTCGCGCTAGTGCCCAAACTCCTGTTTGGGCACCTGTGGCCTGAAGCTCCTGCTTCATTCCTTTTAATACCGGCTCCATAGTATAACGGGTATTGCTTGGAAGCTGGAGCTTCCGATTGTTCGTTCCCAAACTGGAGTTTGGGAACCAGCGGGTTAGGTCCTGCTTCAAATATACCCCCTGACGGGCGGATCCGATCGGTGCGCTACATGATAAAAACGGGAATCGGGTAGTTATTTTTGGACAGCCCCAATGATACATAAAAAGTGTTAATCGAGGAAATATTTGAGCCTGTCCCTTCTGCTGGAGTGCCTCAGCCTGTTCAAAGCCTTTTTCTCAATCTGCCGAATACGCTCCCTGGAGACATTGAAACGCTTTCCAATCTCCTCAAGAGTATATTCGCTGTCCTCCCCTATCCCGAAACGAAGCCGAATAATCTTCTCTTCCCTTGGGCTGAGGGTGGCAAGTATGCTCTTTATGCGCTCCGTAAGCTCTCTATCCTTGACTGTCTCATAAGGAGAAATGGCCTCCTTGTTCTCGATAAAATCGCCAAGAGTGCTGTCCTCGTCTCCCACAGGAGTCTCTAAGGATACAGGCTCTCTCGATGCCTCGAGGATTGAGAGTATCTTCTCCATGGGCAGGCCGGTACGTTCAGAAATTTCAAGCGGAGTAGGTTCCCTGCCAAGCTCCTTGAGCATGGCATAGAATGCCTTGAAGAACTGACTCCTCAGCTCAAGAAAATGTACCGGCAGCCTGATCGTCCTGGTCTTGTCCAGAATGGCCCTGGTAATTGCCTGGCGTATCCACCAGCTTGCATAAGTGGAAAATTTATTCCCTTTTGTATAATCAAAACGGAAAACCGCCCTCATAAGACCAAGATTTCCCTCCTGGATGAGATCGGCAAGAGAGAGACCCTGATGCATATACCGTTTTGCAATACTCACAACAAGCCGCAGATTCGCATTGATCATCTCATCCTTGGCCAGTTCGATCAACTTCTGGTGACGTTTAACCTCGCTCTTTAGATGCTGAATGGAAACATCATGTCCATAGACATCTGCAATGCTGTAAACCGTGACCACAAGATGATTCAACTGCTGCTTTTTTGGCTTAAGAGAGGGGTCCCTGCGTCTCCAGACCGCAATCTGTTCCCTGAGCTTATCAAGCTCCTCTATGCGGCTTGGATGAGTGAGAACCGAATCAATAATGCCGTTAAAACCATCTCTGATGGTGCGGCTGAGCTCTTCCTCCTTTTCAGGTGTGAGAAGCTCATAACGGCCCATCTCGCGAAGATAGGTAGTAGTGATCTCCTCGGAGTCAGTATATCCTCCTGAGTCAATAACAACCGCCTGCTTTTTCTCGGGCTTCTGATTAAATTTCTGCTCAGCGTCAGGAATCTCCACGGAAATGTGAACAGTCTTTTCCGTGGAATCAAGAAGCAGTGGGTCAATACCCTCATCCACAGACTGCTTTTGTTCAACTCTCTGTGAGACAGCCTCTTCTGACAGGACTTCAATGTTATTACTGCACAGAAGGTCGAATATCTCCTCCAGCTTGTCAGGGTCCTTGATATTGTCTGGAATCAGATCATTCAAAACATCATAGGTCAGGGTACCCTTCTCGCCTGCCTTGAGCAGGCGGTCCATATAGCCTCCTGAGGGATGCTCGTTCTCGTTTGTAATGATTTTGTTGGACATAATCGGTCTCTGCAGCGGTTAATTCCAGAATTTCATAATAGCCACAGCATGAAAAAGGAAGCTGTCAGCACAAAGCCGCCTTCAGGAACACGCAGTAACATAATGTACCATGCCACTGTTTTATAATTTTTCCTCTGTTCCTGAACAGTTCCCGTAGCTGCTGTGTGTCTATGTCATGAAACCTGAAATAAGAAAATTTTTCCGGTTCAATCAGATCTATGTTTAACAGGTATCTTGTGCCTGAACATTTTTTGTTCATGCATACACATTAGAAACCTGTGTACACATTGTTCTTTCAATTGCCATCATGGAAACACATGCAATATTGACCGCCAGCATAAGTAACCTGCTCAGTTACCATGGGGGATAGGGGGCCATTTGCGCATAGCTGTGCCATACGGACAGTGACGGGGGTAGAAAGAACATTTATCTGAATGAGCCGCACTTGAAAAACAGTACTGCATATCTCTCCTCCTGATTGATATGCGGCGAAACGCTTTATTTTATACCATCACATTTGAAATATCAAGAGCTTTTTGTGCGAATTTTGAAAAAATTTCCAAGGACAATTTCCAGGCTTCTGCTTCCTTTCTGGTATTTTTTCAATGAAGGGAATGGTATCGTTTTTTAAGCGTATCTGCTGGATTGAGCATAAAGTTCTTCAACAACTTTTACAGTAATTCCGAAAAGCATAGTGTCAATGTGAATACGTGGAAAATCGCAACCGCTATGGAAAAACTATGCCATTAGCATGCACGTAAACAGGAAAGCAATGATACCAACCGAGAATTAAGCCATGACCTCAAGCGAAGCATTAAAACTTTTGAAAGACATTTCACAGGGAAAAGTCCCTGCAAAGGAAAAACCCCAAAGCCTCAGAGGCATGTCTTTTGCCGGTGAAGACCTTAGCAGACTCGACCTGTCCGGCATGGATCTTTCCGGGGTAAACTTCACAAATACAAATCTCAGCCACACACAGCTCTTTAATGCAGATCTTACAGGCGCTGTTCTTCAGGGAGCCAATATCCGCAGGGCCAACCTTACAGGCGCCAACCTCACCTCAGCGAACATGGATGAAATCAGGGCAGTACGAGCGGGGTTCGGAATGGCCCGCCTGGAGAATACATCATGTTTCCGTGGGCATCTCGAGATGTGCAGCTTCAGCAGGGCCATAATCAAACAGGCAGACTTCAGATGCGCCAACATGAAGGGCTCACGATTTCGTGAAGCAGACCTTTCCAATACAGATTTTACCGAAGCTGACCTACAGGCCGTAGATATGTCTCTGTCAGTTGTGGCAGGATGCGTATTCAACAATGCAGACCTCAGGGATGCACGCCTCAGGCAGATCAGGGGCTATCGCCGCGCCACGTGGATTGGAACAGATATAAGGGATATCAATTTTGCAGGTGCCTATCTCATGAGGCGTTTCGTCATGGACCAGAACTATCTGAAGGAATTCAGGGAGAGAAACAGGGTTAATGCACTTCTTTACTACATCTGGAAGGCATCAAGCGACTGTGGACGAAGCATGGCCCTGTGGTGCATGTGGATAATAGCGCTGACCCTGCTTTTTGCCTGGGTTTACACTGCAGTTGGCATTGATTATGGTACATATCCTACTCCCATATCGGCTCTGTACTTCAGCGTGGTAACATTTACCACACTTGGTTATGGAGATATTAGACCTGCAACTGCAGCCGGAGAGATCGCTGCCATGGCCGAGGTTATAATAGGATATATGATGCTTGGCGGGCTGCTCTCTATCCTGAGCAACAAAATGGCACGCAGGGCCGATTGAAATCAGCTTCGGCCAGTTTTGAATTTTTCATCAGCCAACAACAGACAGGCACTGTTAATCAGAATATATGTTTAAATTTTTCAAGAAACGCTCCAGAAACCCGCGAAAAGAGATTAATGAGCTGCTTCATGGCTATGAACTGCCCTCATTTCCTGCCAGAGTAATGAAAGTCCTGAACATGCTTCAGGACCCGGACGAATCCATGGGAGCCATTTCAGAGGCTATCCGGTCTGACCCAGGTATGCATGTCATGGTTCTGAAGACCGTGAACTCCGCGGCCTTTGGCCTTGCCAAGAAGATTTCAAACATTCAGCACGCTACAATGCTTCTTGGCCGGTCAAGACTGGAGACTCTCATTCTGCCCCTTGGAGTGCGCAAATCCATTCCGCAGATAGACTTTCCGTGCATCAACATGCGCTCCTTCTGGCTTGCCTCTGCAAGACGGGCATGCCTTGCCGAGGCAGTGGCTTCCTACCTCCATCCCACAACAAGAAATGAGGCATTCACATCAGGGCTGCTTCAGGACATGGCTATTCCTGTAATCATAAACTGCAGGCAGAATGAATACTGCACCACTCTTGACCAGTGGAACAATGATTTTGACTCACGACTGGACCGTCTCGAACAGGGGGCAATAGGATTTGATCATCAGTCCATCGGCGCCCTGATGGCCCAGGAATGGAACCTGCCCGAATACCTTATAAATGCTATCCTTTATCACCATGAGGAAAAAGAAGATATAAGTATCGAGCCTGCTATCCGGCTTGTGTCTCATATCCGCTATGAAAATCTCCAGGGCGAAGGCACCATAAAGGAACACACCACACGTTTCCTCTTCAATAGTCTCGACCTTGAAGACAGCGCCATCTCAGAAATGGTTGAAACCGCATTTGAACACGCAGAGGAATTTGCAGCGCTGATGGCATAATTTTATCATTTGTGTCATAATGGCAGCAGATATTGCTGATTGAGCAACTGTCGAGTCTGCTGTTAATGCGCTTTTTCATCCTGCTGTCTTTCATGGAGGATTTCCCATGCTGCTCAACACCCTTTTCAAATACTGGGCCTACCAGTTGGTGGCTTCCGGGACGTTCCTGCGTGAAAAATACGAGGCTTTTAAAGATCTCCTGCAGAAAGACAATGAAGCTCACGACTGCATGGCTGAACTGGAGGAGATATTTTATGGACGAAAACTCTGTGGATTCGCTCGTGCCCGGCTCATAGCAGCAAACATGTGCGATGCCATAGGTGACATGGTAAATGATCTGGAAATCATGTCTCCCATGGAGTATGCGACCCTGCGTGACTATTACAGGAAGATAAACTTCTATATACGTTTCATGCTGGCGCCACCTGAGTACGATGCCTCCCCTCCCTATACAATGTCCCTGCTTCAGACAGGTACAAAAGAACAAAAACTACATGAAAAAACCGGCGGCAAAGGCGCCAACCTCATTACCATTGATAGAGATATCGGGCTGCCAGTCCCCCGTTTTTTTATCATTACCACAAACGCATTCTACTATTTTCTCGAATACAACGATCTTAACAGGGAGATATCATCACTTTTAAGCGAAATCGACCTTACTCAGCCGGAAACACTTGAAAAATATTCAGGCAGACTTGTCAAACTCATAAAATCTGCTGAGATTCCAACAGAGATACAGGAGGCAGTGGAAAAGGAAACAGAGCGCATTTCCACTGATGGCAACATGCCTGCCTTCTGGTCAGTCAGGAGCAGTGCAGTGGCAGAGGACTCTGAAATCAGTTTTGCAGGCCAGTACCTTACCAGACTTAATGTACCGGCTTCAAAACTGATAGAAAGCTACCGTGAAGTAATTGCCAGCAAATATTCTCCCTCTGCCATCTGCTACAGGATTATGCACGGCCTGATTGATGCGGAAATTCCCATGGCCGCGGTTGTCCAGGAGATGGCAGACCCTGTGGCAGCAGGTATTATCTATACTGAAGACCCGTCAGGCCGGGACAGGCGTAGCGTTGTCATACACGCGGTGCCAGGGCTTGGCGAGGCTGCGGTGGATGGAGAGGTTTCCCCTGACATGATCTATGTCAGCAGGGAAACTCCTCACAGGATACTGCATAAAAAACCCGGTATCAAACAGGTAAAGCTGATCTGCTCAGGCAGCGGAGATACTGTTCGGGAACCTGTTCCAGAGGAAGAACAGAGGAAAATTTCCATAGATGATGAAACCGCCCTTGAACTTGCCTCATGGGGAATGAAATCCGAGCAGTTTTTCAATACAGTTCAGGATATGGAGTGGTGTCTTGACAGGGAAAGAGGGCTGCTGTGCCTTCAGACCAGGCCCCTTGGAAAAACCATTACCGAGGACGGGGCTGAGGATAAACCTCATATCAGTGAAACTCCCATCCTGCAGGGCACAGTCACTGCTTCTCCAGGCACCGGTGCCGGCCCGGCATTTGTAATAAACAGCCGCGCACACCTGTCGGCTGTGCCTGACGGAGCAGTGCTTGTTGCAAGGAATATCCCACCTGCCTACGCTTCGGTATTTTCCTATATTTCTGCCATAATCAGTGAAGAAGCGGTCTCTGCCAGTCATGCGGCCACTGTTGCAAGGGAGGCTGGGATTCCCTTTTTGTCAGGAGTAAATGATGCCTGCAACATATTGAAATCAGGGCAAATAATTACTGTTGACGCAGACGCTCGGAATGTCTATGCAGGCATTCACCAGGAGCTTCTGAAACATGCTGCCAGAGCGCGTCCCTTTCATGAGCTGATGAAGGACAGTCCGTTCATGCACAGGATGAAATACATAATGGGGTTTATCTCGCAGCTCAATCTGATCAATCCGGACAGCCCGGATTTCAGACCCGAAAGTTGCAGAACCCTGCATGATATCCTGAGATTCTGTCATGAAAAGGCCATGCAGGAAATGTTCAGGCTTGGAGACAGAAAGAGGGGCAACGCCGTAGGGGCTCAGAGGCTTGCAGATGATCTGCCCATCAATTTTTATGTTCTTAACGTGGGAGACGGCGTTGAACAAGCTGCCCTTAAGAAAAAACATATATCCATCAGGGATATTACCTCTGTGCCAATGCGTAAACTCTGGAACGGGCTCAGTGACCCTGCCATAAAATGGGAGGAGGGGGAGCATTTCGACTGGGAAGAATATGACAGTGTTGTACTGGCAGGTGGAGTCATTAACAAAAATTCTCCGTCCCTTGCAAGTTACGCCATAGTCTCGTCAGACTATGTAAATCTCAGCATCAGGTTTGGATATCACTTTGTTGTAATAGATGCGCTCTCAACTGATACTGCTTCCACCAATTATATCACCTTCCGTTTTTCCGGTGGTGGAGGTGACGACGAAGGAAGATTCAGAAGGGCAGAATTTGTAAAAATAGTTCTTGAAAAGCTTGGCTTTGAAGTTGAACTCAAGGGAGAACTCATTGACGCCTCTTTTAAACGCGGTACATCAGAGGCAATAAACGACATTCTTCCTGTTCTTGGCAGACTGCTCGGGGCTACCAGACTTATGGACATGCGGCTTAAACAGGATGACGATATAGAAAAACTTGCCACTGAATTTATGAAAGGAAGGTGTAATTTTGTCTCAGAACGAACAGCATGAATATCAGCTTACGTGGATTACGCCTAACCTTGCAGCCGGTTATGCCCCTATGTCCTACTCAGAGCTTGATTCAATCAAAAAACAGGGCATAAGTGCAATAGTAAATCTGTGTGGAGAGTATTGCGATCTTCACGAGATTGAAGAAAATTCCGGTTTTGATGTCTATTTTCTTCCTATTCCTGATGAACATGCGCCTGACATGCAGGAAATGGAAAAGGCCCTTGAATGGATGGACGAGGCATTTTACCTTGGCAAAAAGGTACTGGTACACTGCAGACATGGCATGGGACGCACAGGCACCTTTATAACTGCATACCTTCTCAGACGCGGCCTGGGCATGAAGGTGGCCTCCAAAAAACTCAAGAATACCAGGTCAAACCCCACCAACTACTCTCAGTGGAAACTGCTCAAGAAGTATGGAAAGAAGCAGGGGGTACTGAAAATCCGCGAGCCTTCACTTGAAAATCGCAACGTGGTTGAGCTTGGTGATTTTTTTACGGAGTATGAGGGACTTGTTCAGGAAGTTGAAGCAGAGTGGAATAAGCAGCAGGGAGGAGAGGAAAAGACAATACGCTGCGGAAGAGATACTGATGAATGCTGCAGGCACTATTTTGATCTATGGCTCATAGAGTGCGTCTATCTGATGAACAAGATAAATACTAATCTGAAGCTTCAGGAAAGACATGATATCATAGAAAGGGCTGTGAATACCTCTTCAAAGCTGAAAGAAGATCTGAAAAAGTGGAGGGGTACGCTTATAGACAAGGCACGAGAAAATGTTTACAGCTCAGAAAACCTGATATGCCCGCTGAGTGTAGAGGGAAAATGTCTGGCATATGAATTGAGGCCAATAAGGTGCAGGCTTTGGGGGCTGCCGGAAGATGCCGGGATAAACAGGGAACTTATAGAAGACATCCTGGAAAATATATCCAAGAATCTCTTCTTTGCCCTCTCAGGGGCATTCCCAGACAATATAAACCTTAAATTCCCTTCTCTTGATGCGCTGTCTGGAAAATTCGTGCAGGCATATTTCCACTGCCTGGCATCTGCTGGCAAAGGCAATATATTTAAAAATGAATGATCTGATTTGCACCTAATTTGAGCGATTGTTCGGATTTGCTGCATATCCGCGAAAGAGGAATTCCCATTATAGTGTGAGCTATATGGGGGTTCCGATGACAAAGGAGATGCGGTGAAGACGGCAATCCCGAAGGGTTTCAAAATTGAAAAGCTATAATCGATGTAACTTCTTATATTTTTTAGAAAAAATAATTTTCCACATTTTGAAACGCTCAATTTAGGTTGCAACTATTCAGCGTAAATGAATGGTCTTATTTTGGAGCGACTTGTACAATTTCGTAGTTTTACCCGGTAAAGTGAAGGGAACCTCGGAAAATCAAAAAATTTTCACATAAAGCGAAAAAAAATGCCTTTCTCTTGCAACAAGGGAAAGGCATAATGTCAACTACATTATTTCACATACTTTAACCTGCCAGAACTGAGGCCACCTTTTCCTCCAGTTCACTTTTGTCAATAGGCTTGACGCAGTATTCCGCTGCGCCAAGATTCAGTGCCTGCCTCGCAGTCTCAATAGTCGGGTAGCCTGTGAGCATTATTACCTTTACATCCTTGTCCATTTTTCTGATCTCCTCAAGCACTTCAATTCCTGTCATTTTCTTGAGTTTCATATCAAGGATGGCAAGGTCAACATGATTCTTGGCAATAAAATTCAGTGCGTCTTCCTCTTCTGTAAACGGGAAAACTTCATGGCCTTTACGTTTAAGTATTGTTTTAATCAAAATACCCGCATCCATCACGTCATCAAGAACTAATACCTTGGCCATTTTCATCTCACCTATGTCTTGTTCTGCATAACAGGCTAAACTTTCATGTTGCGCTGCCCATGCAGCGTCCCTCTGTCAAAGCGAAAGCTTAGGGGCTGTCTAAAAATAACTTACCGATTTCGCATCTCATCTTCAGGCCATCCTGAGCCGAACTTCAATCACAAAATCCTCAACGTAGCCCGGCTACGCCTGCGGTTTTGCTCAATCAGTTCAACTCAGCCTGCCCCAAATCTGAGCGCGCTATCATCCAACTTATTTTTGGACAGTCCCTTAGGAATTTTCACGGTAACAGAATAATGTCGGGAACCAGCCGAATTTTCCGCTGCCTGTAATGCATAAATTTTTATATTGAGTGTCTGTTCAGAACGGAGCAATACAGCAGTTAAAAAAACTGAATTATACAACAATCCCAAGCACTGAGAAGTTACGAAATTGTCTATTTTTTTTTGTCTGATTTATTGATTAGCTTCCCTGCCATGGCAAAAACAATAAGCCCGAGCACCCATGCCAGCAGGAATAAGGCAGAAACCGTAAGACCATGAATACCCATACTGTTTGCCGGCAGTGGAAGGACATATGAACTGCCGTGTATATCATACAGGTTATCAGGAGAAAAAACATTGTTCAACCAGATTTCCCCCATGAAAAGAGGAAGAAGGTAAACAGCGGCATAACGCGCATATTTATGTGCAAGATATGTATTGAAATATTCGTCCAGTTCCCTGTCAACGTGTTCGTACATCACGCTCTTGATTTTCCAGTCACTTAATTTTGCTATGTCTTCCTGGATGCTGTACTTCTCTGCAAATTTTTTGCGAAATTCATCATCATGTTCCTTTATTTTTAAAACATGGCGAAGGAACAGCGACAGAGCCGCAAAAATCAGACCTGCTGTAACAATCTGTAAGCTTACAGGAAACTGCAAAAAAACCAGGGGCTGAAGAATTAGGGTGTTCAGCCCCTGGCCGAGGAGGAAGAATAGAGGACCTATGAATTGCTCATAGACCATATTCAGGGAGTTCAATATGTAATTCCAGGCA
>WFRQ01000271.1 GCA_015486425.1 Deltaproteobacteria bacterium
ATATTCTTTAGCTTGAGCATAATGGTTTCCTGATAAAGGGTACTGCGGGTCATGCGCTTGACGTGAAAATCAGAGTAAACTATGAATTAATTTCTGTATAGGCCTTTCTTATGTATGAATCAATTTCAGGTTATTACTCTGTATCCTGGATAAAGCGTTTCAGACACTCAATCCAGCTAAGGGGATTAGTTAAAATCCCCACATATTTCGGCATAAGCAGATTTGCTATTGCGTAAATTCTGTTTCTGCCATGATTGTTACATGAAAATTTCGGCAGGTCACGATCTGCCGTGGAGGAAGATAAATTGAGCAAGGAAAGTCAGGTAATTAAACAGCGAAGAAAAAAGGCTCTGGAGATGGAGGAGGCAGGCATAAATCTCTTCCCAAATGACATCCCCAGGCCTCAGAGCATTGGCTCCATTCTCTCTGAACATGGAGACAAAAAGGCTGATCAGCTTGAAAAACTGGATGAAAAATTCAGGATATCAGGGCGTGTCATGGGGCTTAGAAAGTTCGGCAAGGTCTCGTTCTGCCACCTGCAGGACAGTACAGGCCGCCTGCAGGTTTATGTGGCGCGTGATACCCTTGGAGCGGATAACTACAAGATTTTCAAAAAGTACGATATTGGCGATATCATTATGGCTGAAGGGCCTCTCTTCAGGACCAAGACCGATGAGCTGACCATAATGGCTGAAAAGGTAAGCCTTGTGACAAAATCCCTTCAGCCACTTCCAGAGAAATATCACGGCATTACTGACAAGGAACTTCGCTACCGCCACAGGTATGTTGACCTTGTTATGAACGAGGATGTCCGAAATACCTTCATGATGCGTTCCCGCATTATTGAACTTCTCAGGCGCTATTTCATCTCTGAAGGATTCATGGAGGTTGAAACCCCCATGATGCAGCCAATAGTAGGCGGGGCAACAGCAAAGCCGTTCCGCACTCACCACAATGCCCTTGCCATTGACCTGTTCCTGAGAATCGCCCCGGAACTCTACCTGAAACGTCTGCTTGTAGGAGGTTTTGAAAAGGTCTTTGAGCTGAATCGCAATTTCCGTAACGAGGGCATCTCCATTCAGCATAACCCTGAATTTACAATGCTGGAGTTCTACGAGGCGTATGCTACATATGAAGACCTGATGCAGCGTACCGAGGAGCTTTTTGCCAGCATTGCACAAGATGTACGCGGAAGCACTACTATAACTTATCAGGGCCAGGAGATAGACCTTGCGCCACCATGGAAGCGCATGACCCTTGAGGAATCTCTCATGGAAGTGGGAGGAGTTCCTGCAGATGAGCTGCGTGACAGGGAGGCGCTGATGAAAAGACTTGGAGATGCGGATATTCCCATTACAGGCGATGAGCCTCTTGGAAAGTACTGGACAAAACTTTTTGATCATCTCGTAGAGCCAAATCTGATACAGCCTACATTTATAACAAGGTATCCCACGGATGTGTCTCCGCTTGCCAGGAGAAATGCGGAAAACCCTGAGGTAACCGACCGCTTTGAGCTTTTCATTACAGGCCGCGAGATAGCAAATGCATTTTCCGAACTCAATGACCCAAGGGATCAGGCAGCCCGTTTTGAAGAACAGGTGGCAAATCGCGGGGATGATGACGAAATTCCTCCGGAGGTTGACTGGGACTACATAAACGCCCTTGAGATCGGTATGCCCCCTGCCGCAGGCCAGGGGATTGGTGTGGACAGGCTGGTGATGCTTATGACTGATTCTCCCTCAATAAGGGATGTTATCCTGTTTCCCCAGATGCGACCGGAGCATATAAGGCGTGAGAAATAATATCAGGCCCTGTCAGGAGCCAGTGTCTTGAAGTATGAACTTTTCATGGCCGGGCGCTACCTCAAGGCCAGGGGGCAGCACGCGTTCATTTCTCTTATCACCTTTATCTCCATGGGCGGGGTGGCTGTAGGTGTAATGGCCCTTATTGTGGTTATTGCCGTGATGGCCGGTTTTGAAAATCATCTTCGCACAAAGATTCTCGGCATAAATGCTCATGTGCTGGTGCGAGGGTATGGAGGTCCGTTCGGAAATGTTAAGGAGATAGAAAAAAAGGTCATGGCCTGCAGGGTAAAAGACACCTCTGTAGGCAGCCGGTTCCTTAAGATGCTTGAAGGTGAGCCAGCCGGGGCAAGGGTTACAGCGGTAACTCCCATTGTTTATATACAGGCGCTTCTGAGCAGCGGTCATGCAGTGAGCGGCGTTGCAATCAGGGGCGTTGACCCTGCCACTGTGGAATCCGTGATGAGCGTGGGGCATATTCTTCTTGGAAGAGGGCTTGACGCGTTCAGGGATTTTAAAGGCCGACATCCGCCGGTTATCCTCGGCAAGGAGCTTGCCCGCAATCTGCAGGTAAGCGTGGGGCAGTCCATTCAGGTTATTCTGCCTGGCGGCACTGTAACTCCGGTTGGAATGATTCCCAGGATACGCTCTTTTACTGTAACCGGGATAAATTCCACTGGTATGTATGAGTATGACTCTTCTCTTGCGTTTATTCCCATGGAAGCAGCTCAGAAACTCCTTGGCATAGGAAATAAAGTTCATGGCCTTGAAGTAAAGGTCTCAGATATATACGCAGCGGACCGCCTCTCAGCCGAGATTGGCAAGGTGCTCGGCTTTCCCTTCTGGACAATGGACTGGCAGAAGATGAGCAGAAACCTCTTTGCCGCACTGAAGATGGAAAAGCTTGCCATGTTTGTAATCCTCACGCTTATTGTGCTGGTTGCTGCCTTTAACATTATCAGCACATTGATCATGATGGTGATGGAGAAGAAGCAGGATATTGCCATCCTCAAGGCCATTGGCGCCTCGGACAGACAGATACTCAGGATTTTCATGCTTACCGGCCTTATGGTGGGCCTTATTGGAACCGCACTTGGAGTTTCCGGAGGTGTCGGTCTCTGCTGGCTGCTATCCACCTACAAGTTTATAAAGATACCCAAGGAGGTGTATTACACAGACAGCCTTCCAATCCTTATGAATAATTTTGACGTTATTCTTATTGCCGTATCAGCGGTAATTATTTGTTTTCTTGCTACAATTTACCCGGCCAGGCAGGCAGCAAGAATAAACCCGTCAGAGGTTCTGAGGACAGGATGAACCCGGGGTGTAAGTTTCAGGGTTCGGGATATAAGGTACAGGATATGTTTAGTTGTCGTGTGTTATCATTCCGCCTGTGCAGGTCAGTTAATGTCCGTGTAACTCCACGCGTCCAGGTGGCATTCCCTGAACCATGAATGTGGCCCTTGGCGCAAGGCTGATTCGCTGCCCGGCGGTTAAGACCGTGGGGCTCAGGTGTAACTGGGATGATTATACCCCGGAGGAACAGGCGCTGATACGTAATGCCAGGCGTATCTACTTCCCCACCATATTTTACGCTGGCTCTCTGCATTCAGCCGGTCAATCCATCTTCCCGTCCATGGCAAGTTATCACCATCTCGGTGACAAGGTAAGACAGCTTGCCCTTTTCAGATTCCTTGATATACCCATGCCTCGTACCAGGCTCTTTATGGGGTCAATTTCATCAAGGCGGCGTGATATACTCTCTAATTTTTCCTTTCCATTCATTGCCAAGATCCCTGTGGGCACTGGCCTTGGCAAGGGTGTATTCCTCATAAAAAGCGTAGAGGAACTCTCAGCATACCTTGAGCTTAACAGGGGTGTTTCCTATATACAGGAGTATGTTCCCATGGAAACGGACCTCAGAGTAGTTGTGGCAGGGCCCAGGGTTGTCCATGCGTACTGGAAGAGGTCGCTTCCTGAAAATTTCAGAACAAATGTTGCCCAGGGAGGCAGTGTTATACTTGAAAATATCCCGCAAGAGGCCATTGACATGGCAGTGGATATCGCTCTATCCACAGGAATTGATTATGCAGGTTTTGATCTATGTGTCTCAGACGGCACATGGATGATCCTTGAGGCCAATATGAATTTTGGAACAGAGGGTTTTGCAGCAGCAGGGCTGCGCATTGAAAAAATACTCTGCGAAATGATACATAAGGGAGATATCTGATGGTCTGACGATCATGAGATCAAAAATTCAGGGTCACAATCCAACCGTATCTGACAACAGAGGCCGCGTACCATCAGATGGTATGCGGCCTCTTTTTTGTGCCTGATATGACGTTTCTTTCAAAGCGCCGGTTCAGGCAGTTTGATTTACTGGTTTATACCTCATTCATTGTGACAAACTTCAAGGCGTGTGTAGTACACTTGGTGACGCACGCAGGTTTAAGTCCGGCGTCGACCCTGTCCATGCAGTAGTCACATTTTATTGCCTTGCCTGTGTCCGGATTCAACTGCGGGATACCCCACGGACATGCACCTGCGCAGGCCATGCACCCAATGCATTTTTCAGCATCCACATAGACTATGCCGTCTTCGGAACGTTTTATCATGGCGCCTGTGGGACATATGCTCACACAGAATGGCTCTTCGCAGTGATAGCATGAACGGAACTGGAATTCCGTTTTGGGAACACCTCTTACTGCTTTAAGAGGTTCATGGGTTATTTCACAGAGCAGCGGGCCAACAGGCAGATTCTTGTTTGTCTTGCAGTGTACCTCACAACCGTGGCACCCGATGCACCTTCTTGAATTGAGATAGATCATGTATTTGTTCACAGTTCGACCCTCCTCCTTGGATTCCTGTGGCTGCGGCGAATGGTAACGAATTTTTCACAGAGGCAGAGTCCGCCGCCTGCCGGATCCATTTTCTGCAGCAGTCCTTCCTGCAGTTTCTGGTCACTCATTCCAGCATGGTATGCCCGTGACTGAAGAGGTATCTGTCTGCCAAAGCCATGAACAGTATATACTGCCTCGGGATGTATGAATTCAGTGACATGTGCCTTAATAATTCCCTTCTGGCTGTCTGCTATGACATCGACCCAGTCTCCCTCCTTAATGCCCAGTTTGTTAGCTATCCTCTTGTTGATCCAGAGCGTATTTTCAGGGAACAGCTCGTGGAGCAGAGGGTTATTGATGGTATGACCATGAGCATGAACAGGGGAGCGGCCGAAGATAAGCCTGAATCTGCCCTTTGGCGGTTTGGGTGGTGATTCATAGGGTTTCAGAGATGGGAGGCCTGCTTCTTCAAGCACGCCGCTGATTATTTCTATTTTACCGGATGGCGTCTTGAATTTGCCCTCGATATCATCGTACCTGATGGGCTTGTCACTGAGTTCAATATATCCCTTTTCGTCAAACTCTTCATAGCTGTGACCGGTTGCCTCAAGCTGCCACTGCCAGAGTTCCTCAATGGTATTGAACGGGAAGTACTGGCTGTAACCAAGACGGTCTGCAAGCTGTTTGAAGATTTCCCATGAGGGCTTTGTGTCAAAGTGGGGCTCTACTGCCCGTTGACGAAGGGTAAATCGAGGCTTGGGGCCTTTCTGGGTAACAATTATTGTTTCCCTTTCAAGGTACATTGATTCAGGTAGAATTACGTCACTGTACCACCCGAATTCACTGTAATGGGTATCAATTGATACCAGCAGTTCCGCATTATCCAGGGCCTCCTTCTGTGCCGCGGGATCAGGGAAACAGTTGAACGGGTCATGCCTGTAACATATTACAGCCTTTACAGGGTAAGGCTCTCCACTTGCAATGGCGTCGTAAAACAGATGGAAAAGTCCCGGTCCCTTGTCAAAGTGTTTGTATTTGGTGCCTACGCCGTCAGCACGTTCCTTCTGTGGTTTGGGTACCAGGGCATCAAGGCTCTGAAGCCCCTTGACGCCGCAGTCTCCCGGTGTCTTTGGGAAGAGCTGTCCGCCGGTCTGTTCTATGTTGCCCATCAGAACGTTCAGTATCTGGAGTGCCCTGCTGTGATAAAATGAATCCTTGTATCTTGAAAGCATCCAGCCAGGATGGAAGATGACCCTGGGTCTCTGTGAAGATATTTCTTCCACAAATGCCTTGAGCTTGTTTGGCTTGATGCCGCACTCCTTTGCAGCCCATGCTGCATCGTAGGGCTCAATGAACTCCTCAAGTGCCTCAAAACCAGTGACATGCTTTTCAAGGAACTCTCTGTCATATGCCTCCTTCTTGAGCACCTCGTTGATCATGCCAAGGGCCAGGGCATAGTCTGTTCCAGGACGCACCTGAAAGAAACGTGTAGCCTTAATGCCTGTGAGGCTCTGCCTTACATCCACGTAAGTCAGGCTGCCGCCTGCCTCCAGCATGTCCATTACCTGGTTGGCTTCTGCAATACGCAGCGAGGCCAGGATGTTCCTTCCGAACAGGACCAGGTGTTTTGAATTTTTGATGTCGTAAATAAATCCTTTTCTGCCAAGGCCATATATGGACTTGCTGGCATGGTGGACATTTCTGCCGCAGCCACTGTCATGGTTGGTGAAGTTGGGACTCCCCATTCCATGAATGAATGCCTTTGCAATGTCAAGGTATGGGCCTCCACGGCAGCTCATCATCACTGATTCAGGGCCGTACTTGTCCATGATCTTTTTGAGCTTGTCAGCTACATAGTCAAGTGCGGCGTACCAGCTTACGGGTTCCCAGTTGCCAGCCCCGCGGCCACCTTTTCTTATAAGGGGCTGCTGAGGACGTTCGCTGTCCTTGTAAAGGGCAGTGCCTGCAGAGCCCTTGGCACACAGAGCCCCGCCTATCAGGTGCGGATTGCCCTCAATCCACTTAATCTCGCCATCTTCTACTTCAACCCTGATGGGACATCGGACTGAACACATGCCGCACATGCTCCAGACTGTTTTTCTCATGAGTATTCCTCCATGGTTAATTGTGTCGGCCTTAATGGGTGAGGCCAGGCAGTTTTATAAAAATGTGTAAGCCTTTATTTTATTTTTTCTCTATTCTGTTTTGCTGTTGTTCTGCCAACAGGTTTTCTTCTTCCTCCTGCTTTGTAATTGGAGGCAGTTTGACTATGAACACGGTCTCCATTCCGGCCTGAACAAACTCCTGATCTTCCGGCGGTGACTGGACTTCCATGGTTCCGCCATGGTCTCTTACAATGCCAAATGAAACAGAGAGGCCAAGGCCTGTGCCCTTGCCAACATTTTTGGTGGTGAAAAATGGATCAAATACCCTGGTAACTACCTCCTGGGAAATGCCAGGGCCAGTGTCACCGATAATTACCTCAACACCGCCTTCCGAAGTCTCGCGTGTCCATATTCCTATAATCCCGTCATCTTCCATGGCATCGTGGGCGTTATTAATGAGATTCATGAAGACCTGTCTCAGTTTACCCTCGTCAGCAAGTACCTTTGGCAGGTTTTCTTCAAAGACCCTGTGTACGTAAATGCGGTCCATGTTAAGGCTGTGTTCCATTACTGATAATATGTCTTCAATATATTGATTTATGTCCACAGGTCCCATTTTGTTTTCCAGGGATTCCCTGGAAAATTTCAGCAGGTCTGCAACTATCCGCCTGCAGTTCTGGGCCTGTTTTTCTATAATTTCAAGAGTTTCCCGAGCATCTTCATTGTCCTGGAAATCCTCTTCAAGTATCTGGGTGTACCCTATGACAATGCCGAGAGGTGTATTGATTTCATGGGCAACCCCTGCTGCAAGCTGCCCTATGGATGCCATCTTTTCCTGCTGTACCAGAGTTTCTGTTACCTGCTTGAAAGCCGTTATGTCTTTTGCTATAGCCTCGCTGCCGGTAATTTTGCCATATTTGTCCTTTATGGCAGAGGCTGACATAAGCAGGGTCATGAATGTTCCGTCACTCTTTATAAAGGCTGTTTCAAAATCCTTGACATGGCCCTGGGAAGCAAGCTGTTTGTAATAATCAGTCCAGGCTGTCTTATCCTTGAAGTATGCAGCAAGAGGAGTGCCAATAATATCTTCAGGCGTATCAAAACCAAGGAGTTCCAGGCCGGTAGCGTTTATGTCAGCGATTTTGCCGTGTTCATCACAAAAGAAGACAGCATCTTTTGAGTGCTCGAACAGGCTTCTGAATTTCTGTTCCGACTGTTTCAGTCTCTGGGTACGCTCTTCCACCCTTCTTTCCAGGGTCTGGTTCAGTTCCCGCAGGTTTTCGTGTGCCCTGGCTAATTTATAGTTGGTGTTTTCCAGTTCAATGGCATCTTCCCTGATACGTTCCATCACATTTCGAATGTTGGCGTAATAAAAGGTCAGGGTGGCAATTGCCACAAATGTCATGGTGTTAAACCCGCCGCTGAATGGGGAGATAACTTTCCACACGTGGGCGTAGCCCATAACAATAAAGAGGTACTTGAGTATATGGCCAGAGGACCGTGAAACCGCAAAAATCAGCAGGGTGACACTGAACCAGAAAAAATAGCTGCACAGGATGTTTCTTGGTTTGAGCTGTTTCAGTCGCCAGGCATACCAGCAGGCCTTGACCGACAGAATGATCATAAGAGTCGCGCCAAGAAAATCTACCACATGGACAGGAAACAGAGGCAGGGATGTCATGGTTCTGTACAGGCCTCCGCCTCTTTTTTGTCATTAATGGCCTCCTGGTAGAAAGTTTTTAGAAACAGCATCATGAACCACATGGCAGGTACGCAGAACAGATGGTCGTTACGCGTGAAATAAAAGAGCCATCTCTTGGCAGTAAGAGGCCCGTTAAGGCGCTGGTTCAGCAGATTGGTACCTGTAATGGCATTTTCAGGCAGGTGAAGCATTAGGCTGTGTACAATGAGTGTGTTTATGTTCCATAAAAGGAAAAAAAACAGTGATATCTTCAGGTAATTCCAGCCTGGGCAGCGAACAAGGGGATGCTTATGAAGGGTATAAATGAGAAATATCATGGCCGCGCCAAAAAGGCCATGCGCCATCTGGTGCACATATATGCCTTCTGGAGGCCCATGTATCTGAACTGCCAGGGCGTTACCTGCCGTGGCGGCAAGAATCAGACAGATGATACCGGCGATGCGAAACATCGCCGGACGATACATACGCGGCATAAATTTCTCCTGTTATTAATGTTAACAACTTATTTAATGTTAACAACGTCACGTAAACTAATCAGAGGGTAAAGGTGTTGGCCCTCGGTAATCTGTGGTTTGAGACTTGTGGATTATGCTGCCTGTCAAATCATGTTCTATCTATTCTCGGATAAAATGATATACATCCAATGGATACCCTACAAAATATGTGCCACTACATGGCAGCATGAAAAAGAAACAGGTGAATTGGGTAAATTGAAGGAGTGTTAATTGATGATTTTTCGCATTTTAAATTGAGGATAAACCGGAGATCAGATTGAAAAATTTCAGTTTGGCGCACTACATGTTTGTCTTAACTTATTGAATTAACAGAATTAATAATCTGGCGAATACCCGGTCAACATAATCTCACATGACATCATACAGGGAGATGCCCCATTGGAAGCGGGTTAAATAATCAATGCACGGCTAGTTTTTTATTTTATCTTTAAGGATATCAAATTGACATTTTTCATAATTATACATAAAATCCCATAAATACAGTAGGTTAAGCATATCTTTCAGTAAATGTCTGAAAACCGTTGCATGAAAAATATCTCTGCTTCATTCAAAGATCGTACCTGAGAAACATAGTAGGTTATGTGAGTAAATGTGCAACTATTTTGTTGCACCATTTATAATGGTTTCAAAAATAAAGATACCAGTAGTGATATGAGCATTTGTTAAAATTATATATTTTGCAGGGACCTTAATGAAAATTCGCGTCCAAATATTGAATTATCAATAACAGAAGCATACTGATAGGTCTTTTTTTATTTAGGTTGCACTGCAACAATATGGTTGCGGTTAAAAAATCCTCTTTTTATATTTTAATTTATATTAAAATATGATTTTTAATATTTTTTGATCATTACTATCTGATTTTAAAGGAAAAAAATAAAAAAGCTGTGAAAAATTTAAAAATTGTTGTTTTTGGCTTCATGCTTGCAATGTAGAAATTGACGCAACGAAAGAAGATATAGATATTATGTTTCATATCTTCAAATGGCCACAGGTGCTGCATCGGCTGGAGACCAGATTATTCAGCTTCAATATTGAAATGAATTCTCAGGTATTCCGGCTGGGGAGGCATGAGAGTTAAGGGCGGTTGTACCGCAAATCAAAGAAGAGGAGTAAAAGCATGAAATTGAGAAGCAGTATAGGGGTACTGTTAAGCTGTCTGTTTCTGGCAGTAATGCAGTCATCGGCATTTGGAGCCAGCGCTACTCTAAATTCCCAGGAGATCAAGGCTGGCGAACCAGTTACTGTTACCGGTCAGATTGAGCCAGGTCAGGACCTTGTCATGGTTATTTGCAATGACAAGCAATTCAAACCTTCAGACTCAACTGGTGAAAAGGAACGGAACAAGCTGACCAAAAAATTCGGTGACACATCCATTCCTCCTATTTTTTACATTGTAACAACAAAGCCTGATGCCTACGCTACTCCAAAGGTTGTTGCAAAGGGGCAGACAAGCGGGCCATTTGCATTCCCTCCCTTCAAATTTGAAGTGGATGTTAACAAGATCAAAAACTGGAATGAAATTCCGGCTGATGCCAGAAGCGCTCTTGCCCCTGTGGTAACCAGTGAGGCACAGTGGAAGTTCCTGATTTTTACACACGAAAAGAAGTTCGGTATTAATACCATCAGTAAGGAACGTCCTATTGGCGGCGGTAATGCCAGGATGGTCCTGTCCGACGCATCGAAGGATCCCAAGCCCTGGAATGATGGCGTAAGCGTTTCTCTGGACAAGACCACGGGCAAGTACTCCGTGACCATGACTCCATACAAGAATATCGCTCCTGATACAAAGATGGATGTTGTGGTAAACGGTCAGAAGGCTGCAAGCTTTACTGTAAAACCATCTGGATTTTTCTTCACAAAGGGTAATACCTACATGAATCCCCTTTGGGTATTCCTCGGTGCACTGGTTATCGGTATCCTGTTCGTTATCATGGGCGCAGCAGGCGGGCTTTTTACAGCAGCATACCAGATCACGGTTATCGGCACCAAAGGACCGGTTGGCGTAAATGCAGCAAATACCATTAAGCCAACAAACCTCTTCCTGACGCTTGTTTCACCCCTTTCAGGGCTGATCAATTACTATAAGGAAAAGAGGTTTGCATGGCCGGTTGCAATGTTCTTTGCTGCAGGTATTCTCATCGGCGCCTTCTTTATTGGACCCACATTCTCAGCAAAGTATCTCCCTCTCAAAGCCTACAAGTTCTATCTTGGTATTGTGTGTCTTCTCATCGGCGTCAAGCTGTATACTGAGAGTCTGCCAAGCCAGATAGAAAAGAAAAAGGCTATGAAGGCCATCATCCAGAAATTCAACAAGGCAGTTGCCGAGGCCAAGAAGACTGGCAAGGCTGCTGACATGGGCAAGGTTGAGTTTGACAAGTTCAACTTAGTGAAATTCGACATAAGATTCTGGGGCGAAACATTTGTTGCCAAGCCTTTGCACATGTTCTTCGGCGGTATCATAATGGGTGTTATCGCATCATCCTTCGGTGTGGGTGGCGGCTTCATGTTTATGCCCTTCATGACCACGTTTATGGGTTATCCCATGTATCTTGCGGTGCCCATTGCCATATCAGGGGCCTTCGCAACATCCCTGGGCGGTATTGCAAAGTATATCCTCATGGGTTATCAGCCTGACTGGATCATGGCAGCCTGTATCGCAGGCGGTGCCATGGGTGGCGGTATGATAGGCCCTAAGATTCAGAAAAAGCTTCCTGAGATATTCCTCAAGAGAATGCTTGCTCTGGCACTTATCATTGTATTCATGAAGTACACAAAACTTCTGCCCTTCTTCAGGTAGTAGATATGGTGCACCGGGCGGGCCTGTACTCGCTCGTCCGGTGTAGCCGCTTGTTTTGTCTGCCTGGAATTACATATTGAACTCCCTGAATATGGTCTATGAGCAATTCATAGGTCCTCTATTCTTCCTCCTCGGCCAGGGGCTGAACACCCTAATTCTTCAGCCCCTGGTTTTTTTGCAGTTTCCTGTAA
>WFRQ01000272.1 GCA_015486425.1 Deltaproteobacteria bacterium
AGCGCCTTTCTGACCAGAGAAACTACTGTGGATCTCTTCAGCGGCATCATGCAGATGGCAAAAAATAAAAACTGGACATTCAACCACAGCGATCTCTATCTTGATTTCCTGTCGGGGAATCAGGATTACCGTTGCATTCCGTGGGGCAATGTGACCAAAAACATTTTTGGATGGCAGCGCCCCTGCTACCTCCTTGATGACGAATATGTGCCAACCTACCGGGAACTTATCGATCAGACCGACTGGAACAGATACGGAAGGGGAAATGACCCGAGATGCCGTGACTGCATGGTACACTGCGGATATGAACCGACTGCGGTTCTGGATACGGTAAAGCATCCTCTGAAAGGACTCAGAGTATCGTTAAAAGGCGCAGGATAAAGGGTGTGCCAGGCTGTTGACAAAGCGTGCCAGTGCAGGACAGAAAGAATTAGTTTTGCAGCAGACAAAATATTTGCGTCCTGTACGACTTTTCGGTTCATTTTTTTAACCGCCCGCTTCGCTCAAGACGCAAAGGACGCAAAGCAAAGGGAATTACGTTTTCACCAGTGGGGTGGCCAATGGTGAAAGAACCACGAACAAAATAGTAACCATTAACACAACATTGTTAATACGCTGAACAGCACCTTTGACATTGCCCTCAGTCACCAGAGACTACAGGCAGTGCCTGACGCACTGCCCACTCTTCCCATGCCTTTTCATATATCTTCACATCATGGAAACCCAGAACATACTTCATAATCACAAAGGCATGGGCGCTCCTGTCCCCGGAATGGCAGTAGATGATAACAGGCCTTTCGGGTGTAATATGCCTCTTTTCAAAAAGCGTGCGAAGCGCATCAGGGCTTTTCCATCGTCCTGCCTCATCTACTGAAACCAGAGCAGCAAGGTCAAGATTGACTGCGCCTGGTATATGCCCACCGCGCACCAAGCGCACTGCCTCGCCAGTGTATTCAACTTCACGCCGCACATCGAGAAGCACTGTATCAGGGTGCTGAGCCTGCACAACTTCCCTGTAAACTTCCTGCCATGAAGCAAGAAAGTCATTGTATGTCCTCTCTGCCGGATATGGGGTGGATGCCTGAACAGCAGGTGCTTTATTAGAAACTGGCAGCCCTGCATCCCTCCACGCATTAATACCTCCATTCAGTATCTTCAGCCGATCCACGCTGTGGCCGTAAAGCCTCATGAGGAAAAACAGCCTTGCGGCATAGACTCCGCGGTTGTCATCGTATGCCACAACTGTTGTCTCAGGAGTAATGGCAAGCCGTCCCATAAGTTTTTGAAACTGGGCCTGTTGCGGATAGCCAACAGGGGGATATGCAGTGTAATCCTCAAGGTCAATGTGACGGCTCACCTTAACAGCTCCAGGGATGTGCCCCTTATCATAGGTACCTGCCTTTTTACTGACATCCACTATCCGCAGATCAGGGGCATGCGCATGTTCACGCAGCCACGTGCAATCCACAAGGACTGACGCATGTGATGGAGAGGCAGGGAGGCAGAAAATGCTTACTGCGAGGAAGGAAACGGCAACACAGACATATCTTGTTTTCATGGCGATTTGACTCATTAAGGGGCTGTCCAAAAATAACTTGGATGATATCGTATTCAAATTAAGGAGCGGCTCAACTCGTTCCCAAACTCCAGTTTGGAAACGGTATTGGTGGAAGCTCCAGCTTCCTGAGGAACATCGTTCTGCCGAAATGACAGAATAGAATAGGAAGAAAGAGCGATTCCGGCAACAGTTTTCAGGGGTGGCGCCCAAACTGAAGTCCATGTGCGGCCAACACCGGGGCATACGAAGAATAATGAAGGTGCGCGGTGCGCACCCTGCATGGTAAGACCCTGAATCGGGAAGTTATTTTTGGACAGCCCCTGAGTTCGGGAATAGTGGCGTTTTCATAATATTGCCTCACAACTCATGTTATTTAAACCTGATATGAACGATTTAATATCCAGTCTGGCATTACCTTTGTCAACAGGGTAAAATAGAACTAATTCCCTGTTTGTCACAATATCATAACATGCTGCGGTTATGTAACTTTTTGAAACTGGTTCTGAAAGTATTATGAACCTAATTTGAGCTATTGTCCGGATTTGCTGCATATCCGCGAAAGAGGAATTCCCATTATAGTGTGCGCTATATGGGGGTTCCGATGACAAAGGAGATGCGGTGAAGACGGCAATCCCGAAGGGTTTCAAAATTGGAAAGCTATAATCGTAACTTCTCAATAAGTGGTGACAAGTTTCGTGCTGGTGCCCAAACTCCTGTTTGGGTACCTAATTGACAGAAGCTCCTGCTTCATTCCTTTTAATACCGGCTGTGCGG
>WFRQ01000273.1 GCA_015486425.1 Deltaproteobacteria bacterium
CAGTGCTTGAGGTGGCTTCAGGCGTGGAATTTTGTGAAAGAGGCACTGTTGTTGCCTGCAATGATGACAGCGGAGATGAATACTGCGGGAGCGCCTGTTCGGGCAGCGCAAGCAAGGCCATGTTCTACGCTAATGCCGGAACCCGCTATATAATTCGGGTAGGGGCGTACAACAATAATTCAGCAGGCTGCGAGATGTGCCTCGGGCTAATTGTTACCGTGGGCTCACCGTGCGGAGTACCTCCAAGAAACATTGTCTGCAGTGAGGCCTATGAACTTCCAGGCACCATGGGAAGTCACGAGATGACCGTGGATGCTGCGGATACGCCTGTTAATACTCAGACATGGTCATGCTCTACTGTGAGCCACCCTGTATGGTTTAAATTCACAGCAGCCACTGACGGCATCGCCACTTTCTCCACATGCCATGCAGCCACCAGCTATGACACTGTTATCAACGCGGTGAACTCCTGCAGCGGCATGACATTACAGCTTGGATGCAATGATGACATGCAGGGCTGCGAGGTAAATAACCACGCCTCTGAGGTCTCTTTCCCGGTCAGCGCAGGCCATGACTATTTTGTGGCAGTTGGCTCTTACAACGAACAGGCTGCGGGATGCCTTGGTGTTCGGCTTACCATTTCCGAATGTAGGCAGGACAGTGATTGTGAAGATGGCAATCCGTGCACCCATAATACCTGCGGTGCAGGAACGTGTGAAGTCACGCCGCTTCCCGGCCGGACCTGCAGTGATGATGGTAACCAGTGCACCAGTGATGTATGCAGTGATTCAGGCATGTGCACGCACCCTGAGAAACCGGCCGGTTCTCCCTGCGGCGATCCTTCAGATACCATGTGTACCGATCCGGATACCTGCAATGGCGAGGGGCAGTGCCTGGCAAATGACTCTCCCATGGGCAGTCCCTGCCCGGATGCGCTGTTCTGTAACGGTGAAGAGACATGCGATGGCCATGGCCAGTGTGGCCCCGGGGATCCGCCATGTTCCCCTGATCTGTTCTGCAATGAAGAAACTGATACGTGTGAGCCTGTTCACGTAACAGTCCCTGATGTGGTAGGCCTTACAC
This sequence comes from Deltaproteobacteria bacterium, assembly GCA_015486425.1. Lineage (GTDB taxonomy): Bacteria > Desulfobacterota > Dissulfuribacteria > Dissulfuribacterales > QOAL01 > S144-17. Next base: position 1,084 of record WFRQ01000273.1, read on the forward strand.
GCCCTGAAGCCGAGGAGATGCTTCTAAATGCAGGATTCAAGATGGGCAGTCTGGTCATTCAACAGAGTGAAACAGTCCCGCCTGATCATATTATCAGCCAGGACCCTGCAGGAGGGAGTTCGGCTGCGGCGGGCTCTGCGGTGGACATGGTAATATCCGGCGGCATTGAAGTTGAAATTTCGGATATTAAAGGGCCGCAGTGTTCAACCCTTGTTGGTGAAACAGTGACAGCAGAGGGCATATTTGTCCGTGACCCCAGGCCAATGCTTGTGACCAGTCTTGACGTGGTAATGAAGAACCAGATCATACCTGAAAAGGATTACATACTTCTTGAGGGAGAAGAAGCTGAAGCGCTGGATCCGGCGATTTATGGCGGAGCCCGGATCAGGGTCTCCGGTCAGGTTCTGAAGGCAGAAATCTGCAGGGCCGATTCAGACAGGGACGGAGACGTGGACGGCGCTGATCTGCGGCAGATGTCCAGGGCTCTGGGCAGTTCGGAAGGCCATCCGGGATATAACCCTGACGTGGACTTTGATCACAGCGGCGCAGTTGATACATCTGATATCTATATCTTTTCAGATGAGTTTGGCCGTACTGACTGTCCGATGCTGGATAGTAACACATTAATGCGCAGCAAAGATGATGCATCCGGTGGAGATGTATGTAAATCCTGCCTCCTTGCCCATAATTTTCAGTTTATCACCATGCCTGTTTCAAGGTATGCCCCAAAGCTGCAACAGATAACAGCCGTTCCGTTCCAGCCTCAGCCGCATAAGTGGGCAATTCTGTTCAGCGGCGGTGTAAACAGCAAATATGCCTACAAACGTTACTGGATGGATCTTAAATTCATGTACAGCACCTTGATAAATAAATATCATTTTGACCCAAATAATATCGTTGTTCTTTACAAAAACGGCAAAAAGGAAGATAACGATATGCCTGTACACTATGCTGCCACACAGGGAAATCTCAACAAGGTCATGGATGCCCTGAAAAAGGTATCCACCAATCAGGATACCATATTTATGTTTACTACAAATCACGGAGGCGGTTTTGAAAAGGACAATGTTTACTGGCCAATAGCCGGAGGGCGGGAAGATGCAGGCGGTGACGAAGGCGTGGAGCCTATATTTGAAAAAAATTACTGGTCATGCCTTTACGGAAGCAGACAGGGTCGTTCATGTGACAACCTTCACCAGTGGTGCCCAGGCTGTTCATTGCCGCCGCCTGCCAAATGCTGTGACAGGAACGGGCTTGATCTTAACGGTGATAATGACAGAACAGATCAGGTAGCCTGGGATGAAGAGCTCTGTACATGGGGAGGGGCGGTTTATGATGATGATCTGGCTGCCATGCTCCAGGGGATTGCATATCACCGCATGATTATAGTGATGGAACAGTGTTTCAGCGGTGGATTCCTGCGGGACCTCTCAGGCAAGGACAGGATTATAATGTCTGCTTCCACGCAATACAAATCATCCTTCTGTGTCAATGCAGCTCCAACAAAATGTAACTATGATGAATTTTCCTATCATTTCACCTGCGCCCTCAGGGGTGCCCGCCCTGATGGCACTGTGGTAGATGCGGATACCAACAACGACGGCACGGTATCCATGGTGGAGGCTTTCAATTACGCGGTTGCTCATGACAGGGCAGATGAAACACCAATGTATGAAGACAACGGTGATGGAGTCCCGCACTCAGGCACCATGCCCCAGGGCAGTGACGGTACCCTCGGAAGCAGCACGTCATTATGAGGAGGTGACTGGGCGTATGTTAAGCCGCGTACGTTTTTGAGCATGGTGGCGGGATTGTTACAAGAAAGGAGAGGTCCATAAGAAACTAAACAATTTGACATATATCAGACCTCGCAAAAAATTGCATGGCAATTTGGTGTTAAGGGGCTGTCCAAAAATAAGTTGGATGATGGCGCGCTCAGATTTGGGTCAGGCTGAGTTGAACTGATTGAGCAAAACCGCAGGCGTAGCCCGGCTACGCCTCAGGATTTTGTGATTGAAGTTCAGCTCAGGATGGCCTGAAGATGAGATGCGAAATCGGCAAGTTATTTTTGGACAGTCCCTAAGGTTGGTGGTTGCTCGATTTTGCCTTAAAATTGGACAAACAGACCACAAGAAAGGCCGTAGGGGCGGAATATCTTCCGCCCTGTTATCAAGCGCCCCGATTCAACCATACGTCGCACCCTATACACCAACCGCACCCAATTATCCTCATCCCACCATTAACCGCACAATTTCCACCATCCTCTGCCTGAGGGACAATCAAGGCGATCCGTCTCCCCTGTGGAAAATAATCCGCAATACCCGGCGAATACCCCCAAAGGGCGGAAGATATTCCGCCCCTGCACCTCCAGAGGCCGTTGGGTAATATTGTTTGTGGATTTTAACAGGCATTTACAAAATGCTTCCCGCAAAATATGGCATATCCGCGTGTATGATTTGCGCAATGCCGGGGATGAGCGCATATTTGGCAGTTACCTGCCTGTGTCAGGTGTCCAAAAAATACAGGGATTTTCGTGCCTGCTTTATGAGGTCTGTATATTCAACAATGGACCAATAGGGCATCCATGCCTATATTAGCGAGATTAGATGCTCCCGGAGTATTACATCATACCTAAATTGAGCGTTTCAAAATGTGGAAAATATTTTTTTTAAAGAAATTAAAAGGAGTTATATCGACTATAGCCTTCCAATTTTGAAACCCTTCGGGATTGCCGTCTTCACCGCATCTCCTTTGTCATCGGAATCCCCATATAGCCGACTATAATGGGAATTCCTCTTTCGCGGATATGCAGCAAATCCGAACAATCGCTCAACTTAGGTCATATAATGATCCGGGGGTTAAGGGCGTCGAAAGATATTCTCAGGAGCGATAAAGACCGTGATGATTTTATTGATCGGTTGTCGATCATTCTGCCGGAATGTAATACAGCCTGTTACGCATGGGCCTTACTGAGATGGCAAAGTTATCAGGGACAGGACAGGGGCAGGAGAATAATATTTTCTTCCGGAAATCTCGACCCCATCCGTAAACCCCCTATGCCGTATTCGCTATCAGAGGTAAAATAGCCTCCGTAGTTACGGGCCTCTTCCAGTAAGAATCAGCCATGGACATACATGGACAGAAATTTTCAGACTATTCACATCGCATACCGTAGGTCGCGGCAAATTCATCCAGCCTGCCGAGATCATCCTTGATGAAAATAGCCAGGTCTGAACCGTCCACATCTCCATCCGCCAGCGCGTCGCCATAGCAGATATCCGCTGTGTCCGCGCCTATTATGAAATGATCATCTGCCGTATCAAGCAGATTTCCATCTTCGTCTTCAAGTTTTATTGACAACCTGTAGTGCCCGTCCGGCACACCCGTAGTATCCCATGTTTCAATAAGGGCCGAACGGCCTGGAGGAAGCTCCAGGGTATGAAGCGGCAGTCCGCCCATGTGGAGAGTGCCTGTATAGGGTTCTATAACCGCACGGAGGCGGACTGTCTGATCAGCCTCTTGCATGTTGTCAAGTTCCAGGAAGAGATTCACAGGCTGGCCGGGAAGCACGGCTTTTTTCTTTACTGATATGGTGGTGATCGCCACAAGGCTTTCCATAATGGAAAAGCTGAATTCATAATGGGCGTAGTATTGGCACTCTGTTGTTTCAGTATTATATTGAAAAGGATAGAGCCTGAGGACAAGGGTGGAACCGTTGTCTCCGTTGTTACTGCCGGGGATGATATCCCATCTGAACGGAATGTCCGGGTACCAGAGATAGTCAGCAGGAACAAATGGTTCTCCCGCGTCATTTTCCATGAAGTCGTCAGGTGAAACGGGCAGATGCAGGCCCTGGCAAGTTTGGAGTTTCGACCTGTTCAGCATATCCACGCCCTGGACCACATATCCGGGTGGAATGGCGATTTCTTCAATCCAGAAGGGTACCTGATACTGGCCGGGTTCACTCATTGTATCGCCACCGGGGATTTCCACATAATCAACCCCCTCGATGCTGCTCACTGTATAATCGGGCAGGTCCAGGGTAATGCCTTCAGGCGGTGCATCTCCTGCCTGGCCTTTGCCGGAAACCGGCAACGTCAGACCTTTTGCTGCATCATATCCGAACTTGGGATCGCCGTAGATATTGTAGGCCAGGGAAAACCGCCAGTTCTCCCAATTTGCCCATATACTTCTTTCAAGGTTTCGCCACGCATATCCCATTCCCAGCCACGGTCTCCACCGGTCCCTGAAATATGCAAGCCCGTTACGTGCGTTAATACCGGTATTGGTCATACGTGTGGCGCCGATATACAACCCGGCGCCATGGGCCAGAAATGCCTCGGCAATGCTCTGGTCATTATCTTCCTCGTATTCGCCTGTATGACATGCCACAGCGATGACACCGGGATTTACACCGTCGAAACTGATATCTTCAACCTGCGCGGAGCTTAACACCGAATGCCCCCAACCGTTCGCGTCACCATGACCGTCGAAGTAGATGATATCTCTGTCTGAAAACAGGGGGCGAAGATCATTCCATGCCGTCGATGAATCCGTGTAGTCTGTCCTGTGAAATTTTACATTGGGAAAATAAGATATGAACTGATTGTCCATGACATTTGAGATGTCATTAATGTTTTTGATAAAACTCGATTCATAATTCCCCATTCCGCTGATAAGCAGGGCGTTGGATGCGTCAAAACCATAACCCGACAGGTTCTGCTCTACCCCCATGCTGGTCATGATGGGTGTTGTCAGCGCAGCGGCATCGTTACCAATAATCCTGCCAAGAATGAGGTCTGTATAACCGTCATCATTCACATCAGCATAGGGCTGATCAGTGAGCGGAACCGTATATTGTCCTGCTGGAACGGTAACAGCTATGGTAAAAGACGGGATAATCTCCGTTTCCCCTACCAGAAGCATGTAACCGTTATCCTTCCATGACGGGCACATTAGATCGCTCCAGCTACCTTCATCCACACTTCCCTGCTTGGACTTGTGACCTTCCACTTTGAGCAGTTCGGTGCGTGGAGCCGGCGTGTCAAGATAGCCCAGAACGGCATTTTTACCATGTACAAACACGGCAAGTTCAGAAAGCAGATTATCTACCTCCTCTGCATCATAGATGGAGTAAAGTTTCCACGGGTGGGTTACAACGATGTAGTTACAGTTCGATACTGGTGAAAATATGTTTGGCAGGTTGAGGGGAATTTCCTCCGTCCCCCACCAGCCTTCTATGGTCTTCTGGGCGGGCAGCTGGTATGTAAGTGAACTCACAGGTGCATCCGGCCCCTCCTCTCTCTTGTAAGTCACCCTGGTACTTTTGCCGATGACATAGTTGAAATGCTTGGGATTTGGTGAAACAAGCACTGTGGACATGTTCACGGTGCACTCCTTCATCTCGTTGGGCATGAGCCTGCCTATGTCATATGTGACCTCTGAAGAAAAGGTGTAGGGATCAAAATGTACCTGTGGTCTGGATCCATAATTACTCTGTATAGCCTGAAATCCTGCATGTATGTCATGTACCCTCACATCATAAATTGGATCCGGACTGAGGTTCTGTACGTACATTTTGGCTTCATAATAAATTCCATCGCGTTTTACCTGGCCCCGGATGAGTTTTATGAACAGATATTTTTTGAAAGGCCCTGTTTCATCGAGGATTGAACCGCTATTTGCCACATGCACGTAATGTTGCGCTGACTGGAATAAATCTGCATTGTTTACTGCAACCGCCTTTATTTGATGATCCTCCTCGTTGCCGGAGCCATAAGAGTTCCACAGCCACGATGCATGTTCTTCAATACCCGGTTCCCCATTGATCTGCGCCACATGCATGAGCTGGTCATCAATAAAGAAGAGGATACGGCTAATGCCTGAGTCCGGATCCATGCCCCATGCTTCAACATTGACGCTGCCACCTGAGACCACAGAAGCTGCATCCGGTGAAATAATTCCCGCATCAGGCGGTGACAGATCAGCAGGTTTCACAGCTACCTGCACATGGCTCTCCTGCATGATTTCAGCACCTGCCATATCACTGGTGACTACCCTCAGGGTGTGCGCACCATTCGAAAGCTCCGAAGGGTCGAATACCCAGTCAAACGCATCACCAAAAAAGGTGTAAAGCAGTTGATCATCCACATAGAATTTTACTGAAGAGATGCCTGTATTATCGCTTGCCGCCGCGTGGACTTCCACCGGCTGCGTGATAAGGTCCGGGACGGTGACCTGAAGTGAAGGTGGATCAGAATCAGGGGCCGGCTCTGTTGTAAAATAATCCGTTTCACTATCCACTGCATTTCCGGCCTCATCAGCAGAGTGCACATAATACTGGTAAGTGGTCGATGGTAACAGTCCCGTCAGGGTTACAGTGTGAATGGGATCAATGTGACTGTCCACTGCCTGCTGGTCAAAGGAATCGGCGGTCATGCCGTATTTCACCTCGCCTGTGGAGGGAGTTGATGTCTGCCATACTATCCTTGCCTCAGTATCCGAGATAATGCTGGCCTGCGGACCTTCCACAATTTCTGGAGGATACTGATATTCAAAGGCCCCGATATCGATACGGGGACCTCCGCCGGGAGGGACGGTATCAGCGGGGTCGCCTGCATCAACGCAGGGTGACGTTTCGGTCAGACGAAAATTATAATGCAAGGAATCCACAAAGAGCGGGTCCGCACTGACGGCTCCGGTGCCTGCATATACCCCATCATAGTTTACCGCACAGAGAAACAGGTCGTTAAAGCCTGCAGTGACACGGGCCCTTCCTGAAACAGAGATCCCTGTTTCATAGTTCATAATGATATTGTTTTTGATAACTGCTGCAGTATCCACAAGATTAATGCCATACACACCACTACCGGGATAGAAGACATTATTGTGAATATCCGCACTGCCCCCTGCTGAACAAATGCCTGTTTCAGCGTTGCGAATTACATTCCGGGTAATCAATAGAGAACTCGAGGAGTTGTTATAGACGGCGCAACTTCCGGCTTCCGCAGGTTTGATGCCGATGCTGAAACCGCTTAAAGTGGCACTGTCTGCCCCGTTTGCCATAACAGCAATTGAAGGCGTACCGGAAACCGACTGTCCGGCTATCATGGTCACATCGGCCCCCTCTCCTTCCAGTCTGACTCCGGATTTCAGTGCGATGTTTTCCTGATATGTGCCGGCATGAACATGCACCGTATCTCCTGCAGCCGCATCATCAAGGGCTGCCTGGATTGTGGGATAATGCGAAGGATCGGTTCCCCCTACGTAGAGGGTAGCCGCCCCGGCAGCGGATATATATCCTGCTGAGGTGCAGGAAAGGCATAAAAAAAGAATAAGATGAAACAGACGGATTGAATTTTGCCCCATGACGATTACCCCTCTTTGAAGTGACCCTGTTTTGCCAGGATTTTTTCTTCATATGTCCATTTAACAACCACATACAGACACCCTGCCAGCACGCAACGCTCAAAAAACAGTGACTAATCACAGGATAAAACGCACTTATCCCGGGTAACTGCCTGATTTGCAACTGCTTGCGGGGTGCTGCGGGAAGCGGAGCGAAGCGAAGACTCCGACGCAGCAGATGTGGTGCCCCGTTGAGCGGATACCCAGCCATACTCAGGAGCCGTCCATAAAGAACAGAGGTGTTTTTCAGCCAATGAGGAAGCACTGCGTAAATGCCTGGACATATCTACGAAATAGATATAATGCAGAATATATGCCATCATGTTAAAAAATTGTCAATATAACAATTTGACTTTAAACACAGACAGTTATCCCCTTAATCAGCATGGAGCAGCGACAGGACAGAAGCAGGCAGGAGGAGAATAAATGGTAATATTTTTCATAAGTGGAAGAAAAGTACCATCCAATTTATGGCAAAACCCTGCGACTTTTCAGCATATTCCCCTGACATGGCCTTTAACAATCTGTCCAGGCATTGCCCAAAGAGACGGCGGATAAATATACCTAAACTTTCATATTGCTCCGCCCAGCCGGTGCAACACCCCCTATCATGAAAAGTACAGGCGAAAGCCCAGTGTATTTTTACGGTAACCGCCATTCCCGGGGCGGGCACAACGAACAATGAAAATACTCTTTTAAGGAGAGTGGAAGCAGGAGCTTCATGTTTTATAGTTCCCAAACTGGAGTTTGGGAACCAGCGAAATATGTGACTCAACTCGTTCCCAAACTCCAGTTTGGGAACGGTGCTATTGGAAGCTCCAGCTTCCAGGAAACATTTTGATCAGGCAGGGCTGAAAACTTCGGCTGCCAGTTGATTGGTACCCAAACTGGAGGTTCTAAACCCCATTATGCATAGAGAAATTCCTTTACTTTCGACAATTCCAGGGCAGAAACCAATCTGTTTACAGATGAAGTTGTCACCCTTAAAAACCTTGCTACTTCAGCAAAGGGTGCCAGTGGCATCCAGTTATAGTGATGGAACAGTGTTTCAGTGGTGGATTTCTGCGGGACCTCTCAGGTCAGAACAGAATTATAATGTCTGCTACCACGCAGTACAAATCGTCCTTCTGTGTCAATGCAGCCCCGACAA
>WFRQ01000274.1 GCA_015486425.1 Deltaproteobacteria bacterium
ATTCATTCAACGTTTTTTAACGTGAATCATACAGGGCGAGAGGTATGCGCCTTTAATAATCATAGACAGTAATTTTTTTATATGTGAAGTGGTATCTGCTCAGGGGGTACCGCATCTGCAGCGTTGTCGGGAGGCTCGAAGTACGGGAAGTACGCCATCGCCCCCTCCGCCTTGCATCTGCAGCACCCCCTGAGCAGATATGTGTCAAGCAAAAAAAGTCATGTGAATAGCGACTTTCCGTTATGGGAATTCATCCTGGAAGGGGGGTGAGCAGTTACAAAGAGTGAGTATGGCTATTTCATAGGGCATTGTGTCCTCGTATTTGAAGGAGGAACATAATACTGGGGTGTATTCACGTTTTGAAAAAAATTTGAACCTTAACAGTGCTTAAAGACAAGTGTCTGAACAGTTTCGTCGCCCCCCTGTTTCTAGGGGGGTGTCCAAAAATAACTTGGCGATTTCGCATCTCATCTTCAGGCTATCCTGAGCCGCAATTCAATCACAAAATCCTCAACGTAGCCCGGCTACGCCTGCGGTTTTGCTGGGTCAGTTCAACTCAGCCTGACATAGAACTGAGCGCGCTATCATCCAACTTGTTTTTGGACAGCCCCTTAGCGATACGCGGTTCCGGGGCGGCACTTTTGGTGCCGCCTCTTTTATGTTCTGCACAGGTTCTTCGTCCCTGTGTGTAATTATCGCTATTTAAGGATTCCAGGACACGCTCTGCCGAACCTGTCCGCGAATATGGCCAGATCATACTGGTTGACCTGGCTCTCACCTTCTGTATCACCCTGATTGGTGAGGTCGCCGCATGAGGGGTCGGAGCATGTCAGATTTCCGTAATTGTCGGCCATGACCTGGACATCCCTGCCATCAATATCTCCGTCCTGATCAAAGTCGCCTGGACAGTCATTTCCCGGAATCTCCATGGGAATAGGGCCAGCCATGAAAGCATGAAGGCCTGATGAGTCAATGAAATAGCCAGCCACCTGCTCGTTGTCATCAAGTCCGAATACGTAGATATTCCTGGCATCCTTGATATCAAAGGTCATGGTTTTGCCGGTAGCTGTGTCATAGAGGAAGCCGTGGGACGCACCCTGCGATGTGTAATATCCGGCCATGATGCCGTTACTGTTTATCCTGTAAGGGGCTGTGGAATCGGCGCCTAATACATCCACTGTTTCAAAATTTCCATTATGGTAATAGAAACCGTGTAATAAGCTGCCTGTTCTGTAGTAGCCCACAATATCCCCATTGCTGTTGATGCCACTTGCATATGTCTGATCAGCGTCTGGTACGTCAATGCCTGTCCACTCTTCCTGATACTGCTGACCGTCATAATATGAGCTGAATGTAAAACCATGCGTAAAGCCTGTCTGGTCTCTGTATCTTCCAACATGAACTGTCCTGTCTGCCATATCTGGAATCAATGCGGAATCCCATACAGATGTGTATGAGGAATCAGGATAGTCAATAGCTCTCATGCTGAATGACCACAGTCCGTCCTCAGAAAGGGGATTTCTGTTGCCAAGGAAACCATGAGTCCTGCCTGATTCGTCCCTGTATTCACCAGTGAAGCTGTTCAGCCCAGTGAGACCCCTTATCACTGCTCTGTCAACGGCGTTTTCTTCTATGAGAATTCTGAACCTGATGGCATCCTCAGTACCATTGTCCTGGTCACTGTTATATCCAAGCAGCCACCCGTATCGTGTCTGATTGCGTACATCCATGCAGTTCATGGGTATATAATCGCCTGCTGTAAGTGTTTTATGGCTACGGCTGTCACTGAAAATATCATAGGCTGAGGCCAGATAGGGTTCTTCAGGCGAAATGGGATCAAGTATATCGTCATGTTCAGGCAGGGCGATATCCACACCGAATTTCATTTCCGGTTCCAGTTTTGAAAAATTATTCCCTGAAAGGTGCAGTAATGCATGATCACAGGCATCTCCTACGCCATCATTGTCGGAATCAATCTGGCCCGGGTTGTGGGTGAACATGCAGTTGTCAGCAATATTTATAATACCGTCTCCGTCAATATCATCATCACATGCATCTCCTGATCCGTCATGGTCCACATCGTCCATGGGTAAATTGCTGAAGATGTCCGGACAGAGGTCACATGCATCCCCTATGCAGTCCGAGTCTGAATCAGTCTGATCTGGATCAGATTTCTGTGGGCAGATATCGCAGGCATCTCCTATGCCATCACTATCACCATCAGTCTGATCTTCATTGGCAATCCACGGACAGTTATCTTCTTCGTCTGGTATGCCATCCTTGTCTGAATCCAGGGAGCTGCTCTGGCACTGCTGCACGCATTCAGATACGGTTTCGTCACACTGAGCCAAACATCCTTCCTCTTCGGATCCTCCAAACATGCATGTATCCATGCACTGCTGGCATGCATCACCCTCCGGATCCTCACATGCTCCCGCGCATATTTCATTTTCACACTGATTCTCACATGAATCAGAGCAGGTGTTATGGAGTTCATCGCAGTTTGAATTACAGCATTCTTCCTGGCACCAACCAAAACTTTCTTCAAAACATGCCCGATATTCCGGAGGGTCCACTGATGCACATTCTGAATCTGCCTGCTCAGTACAGTAGCCGTTGCAGCATTCGGTTGCACAGGAAGTATATGCATCATTAAAACATACAGGTTTATCAGCCGGTTGCTCGATTTCGCACTGACTAAGTGCATTGTCGGTGCATTCCCAGCAGCCCTCTTCCCAGTCAGCATGCGCTGTTGACATCAGAGAAAGAGAAATCATCAAAAAAAATAAACCACTTGTAAAAACGTATCTTTTCATAGTTATATCCTCCTTGTTCATACCCTTTAGTGCGTTTTGCATGAATGCCTGAATGTAAAATGCCGAAAGACTTTGTTTACACTTTTTGTGACAGGAGAGAGATTGAATAAGATGTTTGAGTACACATTGTGACATTGATTAAATCTGTCTCCCCTTTTTCTAAGCAAGCAATTAATATGCCGGGGAAAATTATGCAAAAAGGTATTTTTAACCTTGTTTGAAGGGTAAAAATTGAAATTTCAGTCTGGTAGGTGGAAAAAAAATTCCATAAAGGAAGTTTTTTTCTATGGAATAAATGTCCTTTTGCGGGTCTCCTCAGGCTTGAATTCACCATATATCCGTTACAGAAGGGGGCGGCCTATGGAAGCCATGCGGGGAGCAAGATCAAAAAGAAGTGCAGTGAGGCAGACAAAAGCCCCGATTCAGCACAGTGTCAGCTCTGCGTCCCTGGCAAGTTTGACAGCTTCTTCATATTCGCTTCGGGTGACTGCCCTGTCCAGTGGAGGATATTGGGCTGCCTTCCAGCACGGGTGATACTGTTCCATGACATTTATCCAGGTGCCTGGCCCAAGTTCTTCAGACAGGAACTTAACCACATGTTCTGTGCCTGCGAGGCCCTGAGGTAGCACAAGGTGCCGGACAAGCAGCCCTCTGACTGCCACGCCGTTTTTGTCAAGCTGCAGCCTGCCTGTCTGGCGGTGCATTTCCTTTATGGCCTTTCGTGCAGTGTCAGGGTAGTTTTTTATGCCTGAAAGTCTGTGAGCAATCTTTGTATCCCAGTACTTGAAGTCCGGCATGTAGATGTCAACAATGCCATCTAACAGTTTCAATGTTTCAACAGAGTCATATCCGCCTGAATTATAAACAATGGGAATATTAAGCCCTTCCTGCGCGGCCCTTATGAGCCCGTGCAGGAACATGGGGACAATATGGG
>WFRQ01000275.1 GCA_015486425.1 Deltaproteobacteria bacterium
GTTCAAACTCCATTACTGCCTCAAATACCGCTCCCACCGCAGTCTCAGGTGTGTCGAAGCAGTTGGTGGCCGCAAGTTCCATGAGTATGTCGCTGCCAAAGAGTTTTCTGTCAGGGTTCATTGCTTCTGTAACCCCGTCAGTGAAGAGGAATATCATATCTCCTGGTGAGAGTGTTACCGTGTCCTCTCCGTAGCCTGCGTCTTCCATTATACCAACCGCAGAGCCGTGACGCTGGTCAAGCAGGCTGACACTGCCGTCGGGCTGCCTCATTACCGGGGGATTGTGGCCTGCGTTTGTGTATAGCAGTTTGCCTGTGGAGAGGTCAAGAATGCCTGTAAATATGGTGACAAACATGCACGCATCATTATCCCTGGCAAGTTCCCTGTTTACATGCTCCATTATTGCCGCAGTGGAATTTTCGATCCTTGCAGCCGACTTGATCAGTGTCTGGGTAACGGCCATAAACAGGGCTGATGGCACTCCCTTGCCGGATACGTCGCCGATGCAGAAGCAGAGGCGGTCCTGGTCAAGCATGTAAAAATCGTAGAAATCGCCTCCTACTTCCCTTGCCGGTACAAGTGAAGCCATGATTGAAAAGGTGTCCTGGGCAGGAAATGCCGGGAAAGAGCGTGGAAGCATGGCCATCTGTATCTCCTGGCCCACGTTAAGCTCCCTTTCCATGCGCCGGTTGGCAATGGCCAGGGCCTCTTCCGCCTCCTTGAGCTGGAGCTGACTCCGGTCACTGGTACGCATGATAAGGCGTGCCATTTTGAAGAGTTTGCGGTATTGACGCAGCAGTTCACTGTATTCCTGACCAAAGTCAATGGCCTCATCACCGGAGGTAAGAAGTCCTTCTGCCCGCTTTATGATGGCCTTTTCCGAGGCGAATGCATCAGCAGCCATGAAGCGTTCCTGCGGGGAGTCGACTTTTAAAATTCATGGCTTTTCCTTACTCCACATCCTGAAAGGCGTTTCTTATAATGAGAAACTGCTCTTTTTCCTCAAAAAAGATATCCACAAGCCGGGGATCAAAGTGATGTCCCCGCTCCTTGTGGAACAGCTCAAATATGTCCTGGTCATCCCAGGCCTTTTTGTAAACGCGCCTGCTTCCAAGTGCGTCAAATACGTCTGCGAGCGCTGTAATGCGGCCATAAATATGTATGTCATTACCGGCAATGCCCTGTGGATAACCGGTGCCGTCCCATTTCTCATGGTGTTGAAATGCGATTATGGCTGAGGCTCTGAGTATGGGCCGCTCCGAGTGCTTGAGCATGTCATGGCCAAGGGTGGTGTGGCTTTTCATGTGCTCAAATTCCTGCTCTGACAGCGGGCCTGCCTTGTTCAGTATGGAGTCCGGGATTGCCACCTTGCCGATATCGTGCATGGGAGACGCCAGTTTTATGAGTTCTGCCTCTGCCTGATCCATGCCAAGGCCCAAGGCAAGCAGCGCCGAGTACTCTGCCACGCGCTTTACGTGGTTTCCGGTTTCCCTTGAGCGGCTTTCACCAATGGCGCCCATGGTGAATACCACCTCTTTCTGTGTCTCCTCAATCTCCCTGTTCAGGGCAAGTATCTCGGCAAGCCCTTCTCTGACACGGTCTTCAAGGTGATTTTTGTACTGGTCCAGCTCGGCATTGGCCTTCTCAAGCTCCTCATTAAGGTGAAGGAGCTGCATCTGCTGCCTGTCGCTCTGTGTGATAATTTTATCAAGGCGCCTGCTTTTACGTCTGTAGTTCTTGATGAGGCTCTGGATATTGGCCTTGAGCAGTTCAATGTCGCTGTCCAGAAAATTCTCAAGGGAAAGCAGGAGCCTGTCTTCCTTTTCCATGGCGTTTGCCGGAGTTACTCAGTTTTTTCCACAAGATTGAAGTTCAGGGATTCAAAATCATCCATGAAGTCCTCACCTGCCTCAAGGGCGTTTTCATTTTCAGAGTCATATATCCAGTTGATTTCAACAGTAAAGCCCTGGTCCGATGCCTCTTCTATCACATCAAAGAAGTCAAAGAAGAACTTTGAGCTGCTGGAGTTGAAATATATGATTTCCATGTTGAGAACAGTTTTGCCAGCCGGAGCAGAGGCTATGTAATCCTCTAACCATTTCATTACCGGAGCGTAGAACTCAAAAGTGTTTTCCGGGTATGATTTGCCCCGTATCTCAAGTGTCCGTGATTCAGGGTCAAGGCTGATTTCAGGACTGTATTTTGTGGATTCAATGTAGAGTTTGTTCATGGTTATGCCCGCAATATCTAAGGAACTTTCCAAACCGCTTCGCTCAAGTTGCAAAGGACCCTGGCCCCCTATCCCACATAAACTGTGATCTGGAAAAAGGCCTCTTCACTGCTTATCTCGCTGATTCTGTAGTCTATGGGCTCTGAAGAGCGCTTTGCCATCTCTATGAACCCGAGACCTGCGCCTCTGTCATGCCGGTCCCTGCCGCTTCGGCGCACCTCACGGTAATAGGCTTTAAGCTGCTTCTTGTCCATGCCGTTTATCCTGTCTATGCGTTCTGTTATCATGGGGCTGCTTTCCGGACGCATCCTGTTGCAACTGCTTACAAAATACTTTTCCTTTTCCCTGCTGTAACCTGTTACAAACAGGCCGGAGCTTTCCAGAAAATGGTCAGGGGTCTTTCTGCTGTCAATTGAATAGCTCATGACATTCTGCATCTGTTCAGTCATCACGGCAAAGATGTTGTGTATGATGTTGCGCCTTGTGCCGCTCTCCTCAAGTTCCTTTTCAAGCATCTCTCCCACATTTATGAGTATTGACTGGGAAATGGTGCCGCTGAGGCTGAAGATAACGCCCTCTGCGTCAAGAAGTTTTTTAAATTCAAACAGGTCCATAAGGGTTCCTTACTATATTTTCACGGTAACCGCCATTGTCTGGTCGGGCACAGGGAACAATGAAAATACGCTTTTGCTGCGTGTGACATTGTATGAGCACAAGGGAAGCAGGAGCTTCCGGTTCGTAGTTCCCAAACAGGAGTTTTGGAACCAGCCAATGACAGTTTTTTTACTTTGAGCCTTGAGCTTTCAGCTTTGAGCTATTTTCACCGTAAATTTAGCAGGTTAAAGCCTTGTCTGAAGGCCCATTACTGTCACATCGTCATTTCGTTCATTATCACCCTGCCATTCCCTGAGTGTTTCCTCTATGCGGCTCTTCTGCTGGTGGAAGGAAAGGGTGTATATTTCCGTCAGGAGTTTTTTGAATTTTCTCCTTCCCATTGGAAAATCCTTTGGCCCCCCGTTCTGATCCCAGTAGCCGTCAGTGGCAAGGTAGAATATCATACCGGGTTTCAGGGTGATTTCATGGTCGTTAAACAGGTAATCCGAAACTGAACTTGTGTAGCCGATTGACTGCCGGTTCCCCTTTATCATGATTACCCTGCCGTTATCAATATAAAACAGTGGAAGCTGGGCCCCTGCAAACACGGCCTTTCCTGTTTCATAGTTCAGGTAAAGCAGTGCTGCATCAAAGCCTGCGTTTGATACGGCTGATGCGTCCTCCTGTCTCAGCAGGTGTTTGAGGCTTCTGTTCATTACGCCAAGCAGTCGCGCAGGGCTGACCTCTTCATCAGTGCTTATGATCTTTGCTGTAAGCTGTCTCTCTATGGCCTTTGCCAGCATGGTCACAAATGCCCCTGCAACACCATGACCCGTGCAGTCAATCATCCAGACAAGGCACTCCTTCCTGGATGGCAGCAGTTCCAGCAGATAGAGATCGCCGCCCACAGTGTCACGCGGTTCATAGATAATGAGGTGCTGCTCAAAGAATGTCTGAAAATCTTCCTGCCTCGGTATGAGTGCACGCTGTATGAGGGATGCATATTTGATAGACGATGTTATCTGGCGGTTCTTTTCCCTGAGTTCTGCTTCAAGCCTGCTGCGCCGTTTTATCTCCCGTTTGAGCATTATCATCCAGAACAATGTGCCTGACAGGATGAGACCTGCCACAACGACTATCTGCCAGATCAGAGTGTAATCCACCCGCTCCACATATTTCTGTTTTATCCACCTGTTCAGTATGGCCTGGTGTTCTTCAGGGGTGATGCTCCGGATGGCAGAGTTCATGATATCTACAAGCGGGGCATATTCCTTCCTTATGCCGAATCCAAGTTCCGTGAAGAATTCTGTCTTTCCCACGATCTTTACGTTATTAAGCCCCATCTGTGATATGGTATAGCTGCCGAGCGCCATGGTGCAGAGCAGTGCGTCAGCCTTGCCGGTTGAGACTGCGGTCAGGCCGTCCTGGATGTTTTCCACCTCCATCCAGTGCATGTCAGGATATTTTTTGAATATCTTCCCGAGATAGCCGTAGTCTTTTATGACGGCAATTTTTCTGTCTTTTATCTGCTTAAGGGATTCTACATAGGATTGAGCGCTGTCCATTATGATGACAATGGGGTTTTTCAGATATGAGTCGGTAAACAGCAGAAAGGAGCCAAGGGGAGAATCGATTGTCTCTGAAATTATATCAGCCGCTCCGCTGGTGATTTTTTCCACTGATTCGTCCCAGTTTCTGGTGGGAATTGTGCGGAAATGTATGTTAAGCCGGTCCTCTATTAATTTCAGGTGTTCGGCAACTATGCCAATATATTTGCCATCATGGTTAAATGCCTCGTATGGGAGCCAGTTGGGGTCTCCGGTAAAGCGAAGGGCAGGATGGTCACGGAGCCATTTGTGCTGGCGGTCAGTGAGCCTGCATTCCGGTACCTTGGATACAAGGGGGGCAGCGGAAAATTCCTGTCTTATCTGGATCATGTCGTGCTGAAGAATGGAATCCAGGGCCTTCTGGACAATGCTGTGAAGAATTGGCTCCTCGCGGCTTACCAGCATTGAAAGCTCCATATTCTTAAGCTCATTCTGAACAATACCTTTCAGCCCTCCAAGGGTGTTTTCCTGGCTCAGGTAATAAACTGCGGTCTGGGATGCAATGGTGGCATCGGCACGCCGGTTGAGAACAGCAAGCAGGGCATCGAGCAGTGTCGGGGTCTCAATGATCTTGATCTCCGGATGGTCTCTGCGGAGCTTGATGCTAAGGGTCCAGCCCTTTGGAAGTGCCACGGTGCGGCCTGAAAGTTCGGAAAAGTCGTGTATGGTCTGGTTGTCTGCGGTGACAAAGATGAAGTTTTTTACAATGTAGTAGGGCGTGGTGTAAATGCCGTATTCTTCCCGTTTTTTGTCATAAAATACTGCAGGGAGCAGGGATATCTCGCCTGTCCTGAATTTTTTCATGGTGTCAGGCCACGGCCCGGTGACAGGCTGGACGTGAAGTCCGGTGTACTGCTCCACAAGGCCCATGACCCTGGCGCTTATGCCGCTGTACTTGCCGTCTCTGTCAAAATATTCAAATGGAACCCAGTTCTGCTCCACCCCGATTTTTACTGAGGGGTGTTCAGCAATCCACTGACGCTCCTCAGCAGTGAGGCTCTGGGGTGTAAAGGGGGGATGGCCTGGCTGCTGCATTTCTTCAGCATTTACGGGAAGAGTCATGCACAGCAGAAGCAGCAGTGTCACAGGCA
>WFRQ01000276.1 GCA_015486425.1 Deltaproteobacteria bacterium
GACCTCTCAACCATCAACACACCACCTGCTGAACGCCTGCCTGTAAAGACCTGGCTTGCGGAATATGAAAAGACCCTTGTAAAGACAGCCATTGAAACAGAAAAATCCAGGGGCGGGCAGGTATTTTTTGTTCATAACCGTGTCAAGGGAATACACACAGTGGCTGACAACCTGCAAAGGCTCTGCCCTGATGCCAGATTTGCCATTGCCCACGGTCAGATGAGCCCTGCAGAGCTTGAAAAGGTAATGATTGCGTTTGTGCGTGGAGAGGTGGACTGTCTTGTATGCACAACCATAATTGAATCGGGAATTGACATACCGGCTGCCAACACAATGATAATCAACAGGGCTGACAGGCTGGGACTCGCAGACATGTATCAGCTCAGGGGCAGGGTAGGACGCGGCAGCGAACAGGCATACGCCTACCTGCTTGTAAGCTCCATCCAGGGGCTAAGCAGGGATGCTGCAAAGCGTCTGCGTGCCATAATGGACTTTTCCACATCAGGCGGCGGCTTCCGGCTCGCCATGCAGGACCTGCAGATCCGTGGAGCAGGCAACATACTTGGAGTATCACAGTCCGGCCAGATTGCGGACGTGGGCTATGACATGTATCTTGACCTGCTGCAGAAGGCGGTTGAGGAACTCAAGGGCATACCTGTAACAGAAGAGATTGACCCTGAGGTGAATCTGCGCATACCTGCCTTCATACCAGAAGAATATATCCCTGATCCAGGCCAGAGGCTTGAAATATACAGAAGGATGAGCAGGGCAAGGGACGGGGATGAACAGGAAGCCATGAGGGAGGAGCTGCTTGACCGGTTTGGAGAATTTCCGCATGAGGTAATAAATCTCCTTGCTGTTATGGAGATCAAGGAACTGATGCGGCCTCTTAATGCCATACGGCTTGACACCGGCACGGCAGGAGGAAAACAGCGCATGATCCTGACATTTCACCAGGACGGCCCTCCGTCACCGGACAAAATTGTCCAGCAGGCCTCTGTACGTAAAAAATGGTCTTTCCTTCCAGACAGCAGGCTGGTTGTTGAACTTGAGCCGTGGGAGGATGATATTCAAATGACAGAAATCATAAAAAGAGGCTTGCGGACAGTACTGGAAGCGGCTAAAAACTAAGTGTAAGGTATCTGCTCACAGGGTACCGCATCTGCTGCGTTGTCGGGGGCTCGAAGTACGGGAAGTACGACTTCGCCCCCTCCGCCTTGCATCTGCAGCACCCTGTGAGCAGATACAAATTAAAATGATATATTGGAGATATGCGATAGCTTTATTATCTCGCTCACTCCTTTTAAGATATCCCTGCTTGCCGACCATATCCAAAAAGAAAGAGAGATGGATGAACAGTTGAAGAAGCAATTATATAGAGCAGGGGTTGTATTATGAGTAAAAAAAGGCAGAAAGTGGCTGTTGCTGGCACTGAAATTAATATTGTCCGTAATAATCAAAAAGAATATATCTGCATTACTGATATTGCTAAGCATAAAAATCCCGATGCACCTGCTGATATTGTAAAGAATTGGCTCCGCAGTAAAAATACCATTGAGTTACTTGGACTTTGGGAGAAACTTAATAATCCTAATTTTAAACTGGTCGAATTCGACCAGTTTAAAAATGAAGCAGGATATAATCATTTTGTCCTTTCACCCAAAAAATGGATCGAAACAACAGGTGCAATTGGCTTGCAGTCAAAGGCAGGACGCTATGGTGGAACCTACGCCCATGTCGATATTGCTATGGAGTTTGCCTCATGGGTTTCGGTAGAGTTTAAATTTTACCTGATCAAAGAGTTCCAGCGGCTCAAGGACGAGGAGAGCAAGACCCTTGAATGGAATATCAGGCGTCAGCTCACCAAAATCAACTACCGCATTCATACTGATGCAATCAAGGAAAATCTGATTCCTACCTCCTTGAACAAACAACAGATCAGCCGGGTATATGCTTCAGAGGCGGATATTTTGAATATGGCACTGTTCGGCAAAACCGCCAGTCAGTGGCGGGATGAAAACCCAAAGCTTGAAGGCAATATCCGCGACTATGCCAATGTCTCACAACTGGTCTGCCTATCAAATCTGGAAAACCTTAACGCGGTCTTTATCAGAGAAGGACTGGAGCAGCCGGAACGCCTGATGCGTCTGAACCGGATCGCCATTTCCCAGATGCGTATTCTGCTGGAAGATAAAGTGGCAGGGAAGCTTGATTGATGAGTGCATTGCCGAAAGAATGGGGTGAGATGACGTTAAAGGACATAACTGAAATCACACCTGTAGAATGTATAATCTACACCGAGCGTTTTAAAAATTTGAAAAATATTTTTGTATCTACTCACCGGGTCCGCATCTCTGCGTTGTCGGGGGCTCGAAGTAGGTGTAAGTTATTATAGATGCTGTATTTTACAGGCCTGCATACATATCTTACACTACTACATATCCATACATGTTGATAGCGACATGTACAGGCTGATCACATAAGGTTATTTCATGAAATTTAATATAAAGATATCTTGTCACTGCTTACCCATACTTTCCGTGCTGCTGGCACTCCTGTTCC
>WFRQ01000277.1 GCA_015486425.1 Deltaproteobacteria bacterium
TATGCCTCGCAGGCAACGTCACACCCCACATTACCAGCGCCTATTATTACCACCTGTTTACCTATTGCAGGAGGATTGTCACTCTTGGCAGCCTTGAGGAAGTCAAGGGCCGGGATTACACGCTCATGACCGGGGAAGGGTATCTTCCTCGGTTCATGGGTGCCCACGGCAACAATCACATAGTCATATTCATCCTCAAGTTCCTTGAATTTGTCTTTTGTAATGGCAGAGTTGAAGTGGACATGAATGTTTTTGGTCTTGAGGAAGCGGTCAATTTCTGCCTGCCATACAGCAAGCGGCAGCCTCTCCCACGGGATGACCTGAGCCAGTTTTCCGCCAAGCTTGTCATCCTTTTCAAAGATGTGGGCCTCGATTCCCTCCTTTGCAAGCTGCCATGCTGCGTTCATGCCTGCAGGCCCTCCGCCGATTATAGCCACCTTTTTGCCAATGGGATCAGGCACATCAGGCGGAGGAAGGTCTTTGCTGTGACGGCCAAGCAGTGCCACATCAATGCTCTCATCAACCACCTGACGCGAGCAGTGCTGCATACAGAGGTTGGGGCAGATGTGCCCGCATACCGATGCAGGAAGCGGCGTATATTCAAGGATCATCTCATACGCCTCTCTGGTCTTACCGTCTCTCAGCAGCCGCAGCCTCTCCACCGTGGGGATATGAACCGGGCAGTAATATTCACAGGGCGCGGCATTTTTCCTGTTTGCCCAGAACGGGCGGCGCCTGCGCATATCGCCGGTTTCAATAAGGCCTATGGGGCTTCTGTCAAGGCCTGGGGCAAGGTCCCTCAGTGGATCCCCGCCAAACTCCCTGTCCCATACCTGCCTGCGGAATTCGTGCATGGGCATATCGCCTGAGAAAAGCAGGGCTATCTCCTGGGGAGGAATGGAGATCAGCATTTTCCACTGGCTCCTGTCAGAGAGCTCATCAAGCAGGTCCATCCTGTCAATTGTTTTTAGATATTCAGGCAGCCGCTCTGAAAGCCACTGCCACTGTTCATCATCAGGCAGCAGGGCCTTTACGTTTGTGCGGGAGTATGACTGGTCAGTCTTGCCCCTGTAATATATCCAGCCGCCTACCATGCCCACACATGGTCTGTAGCCAAGGACATTGTTCGGGGTCTTGGGCTCAACACCGCATATTACGCCAATACCCCCACAGTTGAATTCTGCAAAGGTATCGCCTACTGACCCGAGGACCCAGAGCTCAGGCCTTTCAAACTCAGGATTCCACTTTGTCATGGTAAGGCCGCGGGCGCCTATTGAGCCGGCTATCATGACCCTGCCCTGTGCCATGGCGTTACAAACGCCATTTGTCGCATCTCCAAGCACAGTGATCTCGGCGCCTGTGTTCAGGTAGCCTACGTCATCAGAGGCAGAACCGTGACAGATAATGCGGGTGCCAGGGGTGCCCATGCTGCCGAGCCTCTGTCCGCACGGACCCTTTACATGCACCTCCCACGATTTGCCTTCACCCTTGAGCCTGCCTCCAACATTGTGCTGGCCGTATGTTTCAAGTATCAGTTTACTGGATTTTGCAGCCGCCTCCTGCACCATTGTCTCAAAGTCCTTTGAGTTGATGCGCCGGCCCTGGCTGTCAATACCCTTTATTATTACTTCACTCACTTTTTTATCTCCGGTATCTTTCAGGTATTAACAGATATATTTGATCTGCAGCCTGTCCGCCACGGCCTTGTCTTCAATACCCATGGCGTCTGACATTCCGATGGGCAGGCTCTGGGAGCGTCCCAGCGGGGCCATGATTTTCTTCATCTCGGTCCTGATGGCCTTGAAGGTGTCCACAACGCGTTCCGCAACCTTGTCAGGATCAAGACGTCTGTAGAGTTTGGGATTCTGGCTGGTAATACCCTTGGGACATAGACCTATGTTGCATACATTGCAGCGGTTGTTTTCGCTTCCGAGACACCCGGCTCCGGCCTGCATGATGTACTTGCCCATGTGAACTCCGCTTGCGCCAAGCATAATGAGAGCCATGCCGTTCTGGGTGACGTTACCGTTTTTGCCAACGCCGCCTGCGGCAAACAGTGGAATCTCATTCTGCCTGCCCTGGGCGCACAGGTCCAAGTAACATTCGCGCAGGTTGGAGGCTATGGGATGCCCCATGGCGTCCATGCTGACGTTGTAGGCAGCGCCTGTTCCTCCGTCAACACCGTCTATCAGGAGGCCTGCAGCATAGGGATTTCTTACCAGGTTGTTAAGAACCGCCTTGGCAGAGGTTGAACCGGAAATCTTTGGATACACAGGTACACGGAAATCCCATGCCATTGAAAGTGTCTGGATCATCTTCATTACAGACTCTTCAATGGAGTACAGGGTCTGGTGAACAGGAGGGGAGGGGAGGTCAACACCTTCAGGAACACCCCTGAGCCTGGCAATAAGCTTGCTCACCTTGAACCACATGAGCAGTCCGCCATCTCCGGGCTTTGCTCCCTGGCCGTACTTGATTTCAATGGCTGCCGGATCACACTTCATGTCAGGGATTGCCCTGATTATCTCGTCCCATCCAAAATAGCCTGATGCGATCTGCAGGATGATATATTTCAGGAACTTGCTCTTGAGAACCCATGGAGGACAGCCACCCTCGCCGGTGGCCATGACAACCGGAATCCCCAGCACTTCATTACAGTAGGCAACGCCCTGAAGAAGTCCCA
>WFRQ01000278.1 GCA_015486425.1 Deltaproteobacteria bacterium
GGCCAGGCCATAAAACAGGCATTCCGTTCAGGTTTTGGCTCTTTTGTAGGGTTTCTGTTCGCAATGATATATCGCCTTTTTATCTGTGGAATAATGGTGAGCTGGTTTGTATTAAAACTCGCCTTTTCTTAAGCAAGTTATGATACTGTGACAAACAGGGGGGATGCTCTCTATTGTCCATCCCGCGTGAACGCTGCTAAAACCGATCCCCTTATCCGCTGCATTCCCCCTGCCCCATCCCTCAATCTGTAGTCATAATCACGGCAGCCAACCGCACGAAAAAAAAGGGCGGGTAACTGTTCACCCCCCTCCAGGATGAATTTTCACATAACGGAAAATTGCCTTTCACACACATTTTTTTACACTTACCTGCTCAGAGGGTGCTGCGGATGCAAGGCGGAGAGGGCGAAGTCGTACTTCCCGTACTTCGAGCCACCCACAACGCAGCAGATGCGGTAGCCCCTGAGCAGATACAAGGGCGGTTAAATTCCGCCCCTGCAATATGGTGATATTCCTGTATTGAAAATCTGGCGTTTATACCCGAAACGCAGCAAGCTGACCGCTTACCTTTTTTGTATCCGCAGATATGTTCTTAACCTGTTCGTTTAGTTTATTCACATTGTTAAAGGCATTATTGCACCTGCTGCCAATGTTTTCATTAAGTTCTGCAACGTTTCCGATTTGATCTGCCACCTCCTGAGTGCTTGCGCTTACTTCACTTGTGGTAGCTGTCTGCTCCTCCACAGCAGAGGCGATACTCTGGGAGTAATCAGCAACGCTGCTGATGGTTTCAAGTATTCGGCTCATGGCGTGTGTGGCATGGTTGGATTCCTTTTGAAGTTCATTAACCACCTCATTGATCTCTTCTACTGACCCACCGGTCTGCTTGGCCAGTTCTTTGACCTCGTTTGCCACAACGGCAAAACCCTTACCGGCCTCGCCTGCCCTGGCAGCCTCAATGGTGGCATTTAATGAAAGGAGATTAGTCTGCTCCGCTATGGTGCCGATTATCTGAGATACCTCGCTGATCTTCTGGGCAGATTCAACAAAACGATGAATAATCTGCTCAGTACCATCCGCCTCGTTTGTAGCCTCGTTGGCTACACTGCTTGCCTGGCCTGTGTTATTTGCGATTTCGGAAATGGTAGCGCTCATTTCCTCCATGGCAGCAGCCACACTTGATATGCCATCATTTACTGTGTTAACTGTATCTTTCACATTGGCAGTATAGCCTATAACATCCTGCATATTGGCGCTTACATCTTCTGCATGATGAACCATTTTGTCCATCCTGTTGTTAAGCGTGTCCATTTCCGCACGAATTTCAGCTATGATCCCCTGAATACGAGCAATAAATGCATTGAAGTACCAGGCTATTTCTTCAGATACGTTAGCAAGTTCTTCTTCGTTGTGTGCCTTTATGGGGATACGCTGGGTAAGGTCTGCATCAGCAGTTGAAAGACCCTTGAGCCTGACAGCTATTTCATTGATGGGTCGAATGATAGTGCGGGAAAGTAAAAAACTCATTACAGTAACAATGGCAAGAATTACAAGGCCAACTCCACCAACCTTCCACCTGATTGCAGCCATTTCGGCGTTTATGTCATCATAATAAATACCGGTGCCCACTATCCATTTCCATGGTGAAAACATCTTGACGAAAGAAATTTTGGGCTGAGGCATATCCATGCCGGGTTTAGGCCACTGATACTTGACGAACCCCTGGCCAGTTCTGTTAGACACATCAATCATTTCCTGGAAAAGCAACTTTCCATCCGCATCCTTGACGCCGGACAGGTCACGACCGTCAAGTGATGGTTTAATGGGGTGCATTATGCATTTTGCGTGGTTGTTTATGATGAAGAAGTAATCATTGCCCTGAAAACGCATTCCCTTGATGACTTCCCTTGCTCTTTTCTTGGCCTCCTGCAGAGTCATTTTTCCTGATTCGGCAAGGCTGTTATAGTAATTCATCACTGACCATGCAGTCTGTACCTGAGATTGAACTGTGTCCTTTTTTTTGTCAAACAGCTTGGTCTCCATGAATGGTTGATAAATAAAAGCTATTAATGCGCCAAGAAACAGAGTCAGACATAGGAATGCAGACATGATTTTAGTAGAAATTTTCCAGTCTGACGGATACTTGATTCTCATTTTATGATTACCTCCAAACTTCAATTGTGTAATGTTATAAGTTATCCTTTCAATCCGTTATCGTTCCAAGGTTCTGTAAAATAGAAGAACGCTCAGGCGAGGTACTCATAAAACTAATCGAACTGTTTTATAAGAATCTTTAACAGGAATAGAAGTAATATAGACCAAATTTAAGGGACAGTTCGAATTTATGCCTTTTTCGCACATACTCTTATTGCAGGCATGGGGCTGTCATGGCTGATGGAATTTGGGCTTGTTATTTTATGATTTAAAAGAAAATAATAAGAGTTACAAGTAACGTCAGAATTCACGTAACTTCTCAATAAGTGGTGACAAGTTTCGTGCTGGTGCCCAAACTCCCGTTTGGGTACCTATGGGACTGAAGCTCCTGCTTCATTCCTTTTAAAACCGGCTGTGCGGCATTACCTACCCTTGTCCGGAAGCTGGAGCTTCCGGGTATGCGTTCCCAAACTGGAGTTTGGGAACGAGCAATCCACTCACAGGATACCGCCTTTGCTGTGTTCTCCGGGGCTAGAAGAACGGGAAGTACGTCTTCGTCCCCTCCGCCCTGCATCTGCAGCACCCCCTGAGCAGATATGTGTCAAGAAAACAATTGTTGTGTGCAAAGCATCTTTCTGTTATGAGAATTCATTCTTGGGGAGGTGAGTAGTTACGGTTATTTTTATTATAATTTAAAAAATAATAATAAGAGCTATAAACAAACGTCTAATATCATAATGGCGAATTGCGTGATCACCCGGTATTGTCCCTGCCTGCATAATGTATTACACATAGGACGCATTCCGCTGCGATAAAGACGCAAAGAATAAGATGTCTGTGAAATAAAAAGAATGCGACATTCCTGCAGTTATCAAACATGCTGCACAGTAACTTTTTTACTGGCTTGATTTTTTTATTACAGTGAAAATACTATTGCCTGCGCTTTTCATGATAGGACGTGTTGCACAGGACAGGCAGTGCAACATCAAAGATTAATCTGGAGATTTAATTATGAAAGTAAAGAGTTTTTTTATTCTATGTCTGATTTTTGCCATGTTATTGCCTGCGGCGTCATGGGCCGTAAAGGTAGGAGGGACTCTGCCTGCCTTTAAAGGCGTGGATATGAAAGGCCACCCGGTGGATCTCAGCAAGGTAATCGGTAAAAAACCCGTGGCGCTTGTGTTCTGGACTACCTGGTGTCCGGACTGCAGACGTAAACTTTCCGAGGTCAATGATCTGGTAAAAAAATGGAGGCACAAGGGCCTTGTCTTTGTAGGTATCAATGCAGGAATGAATGATTCACAGGAAAAGGCCGCTGCCCTTATGAAGGAACTGAAAGTTGACTATCCAACAGTTTTTGACAAGACAGGGGCTCTTTCAGAAAAATACAGGATTAAAAAGGTATTTTGCATGATTGTGGCTGCAAAAGACGGGACGGTGATGATGGAATATTATGACACCGTGCCGATTATTGATGATAATAATTTCCTTGTCCTTAAGACTTATGAGAGGCATCACCCTGATAAGACGCCACAGAAAAAAGTAGAGAAAAAAGTAACGGAACCTGAAAAAGAAACAAAGGTGGAGGATACCGGCAAAAAATAAATCCTTTTAGACATTAGCATCACATTAATGCCGGGCAGGTCTCTGACTACCGGCATGGAACCATTTGAACACAGGGGCGGAATATTTCCGCCCTTATTTTTTTCAGCCCCCCTTTTACTGCCCCCAGCGCCTGTTCCACCTGTCTGCGTGGGAGCATTCCCTGTTTGTACCTCCTTTTCTATTATTGTGAAGGCTGTGTGGCTTTTTGAGCTTGTTCTGCGAGAAAACCTGCATAAAACGTTCGTGAGACATCATAACAGTTTCAGAACCAGTCTCAAAAAGTTACATAGCCATAACACGTTATGATATTGGGACAAACTGGGAGTGCTCCCGTCTAATAATTTCCACCAATTTCCCCTTTTCCTTTACAGCCAACCGCCACGAAACCTCCGGGGAAGCAGATTCTTCAAAACCAACAGGGAAAATTATTTCCATCTATGAAATGCTGTTCATAAGTAACACTCTGAAATGATGCCATAATTTAGATAAGATGGAAAAACTTTTCTTCCCTCAAAATACTAGAAAAACTTGGCTTATTTAACCACTTGAATTAACAGGCAAAAAAATACACTGGGGCAAATGCCTTATGGGAATGGGGCTTTCGACGCTGCAAAAACAGAACATTATGAGCATTTCTCTA
>WFRQ01000279.1 GCA_015486425.1 Deltaproteobacteria bacterium
CCATAAAACGATTGACCTCAGGACCAGGCAGAATAACAGCCAAAGGACCTGTGGGTGAAATATATGATGAGTTGGTAAAAGAGCCATTTCAGGCTGGTCACCCAGTACTCAAAAATATAGAGCCCAGCGGAACAATAAGCATTGATCTCAACCGCTTGGGCACCAGAATCCAGCTCCGTGGCTCTCTGAAATGGCATGAAAACAAGGTAGTGACCGGCCTTGCAATTGACGCTCTTATTCCAAGTGACAAGGGAAAGTGCAACAGTGCAACCCTGTCATGGGACAAGATTTTGATCCCCATGCCTGCCCGCAGGCTTGCCAACATCCACCATCCTACAAAATCCGAGACTTCGGAGGTGACAGGGAAAGACATAGCGCACAGTGGAAAGCTGGCTGACGCATTTTACATAGACAGGGGATCGCTTCCGCTTTCAGTATGTACCGAAGGTGTAGCCTTCGGGCCTGTCAACATCCCTGCCGGCAAAGGCGCCATAACCATCGGTCGCGGATTGGTAACTTATTCCACAGGCGAGGTAAGGCTTACAGGGGTAAAATTTTCAGATATCATGCTGGATAAAATGGTTCACGGCATCCCTGTTAACGCAGAGATGAATGCAAAAAACTTATCTGTGGAATTAAAAAGGGGAATTATCCGTATAAAAGGGACCATCACAACAAAGGTTGCAGGAGGTACAGTAGAAAAATCTGGAATCTGGCTGGACATATCAGGGCCTGTGCCACGATTCGGAGTCAATATAAAATTTCACAACATTGACCTCTCTACCCTGACTTCCCTTACTGATTTTGGAAAAATTACAGGCAGGATAGACGGGCATATCAACAACCTGGTGATCGCAGGCAAACAGCCAGAGAGCTTTGACCTGGAGATGAGAAGCGTAAAAACCTCGGGTGTAGATCAGGAGATCAGCATCAAGGCTATCAGAAGTCTGTCCATACTGGGCGGAGGAGGTGGCGGAATCCCCCTGCTGGGACAATTTTTCAAAAATTTCTCTTATAGCAGAATAGCCGTTTCATGCAGCCTGAAAAATGATATATTTACCATGCATGGTCTAATTAAAAAGGACGGTGCGGAATACCTTGTTGAGCGCGGATTCTGGGGCGGTGTAAATGTAATTAACCAGAACCCTGGCGGAAGGATAGCGTTCAGTGATATGCTGGAACGGCTGGCCAGGATTTCAAAATCAGGCAAGGCAAAGGTGGAATAAAACATAGACCTAAATTGAGCCTATGCAGGAATTAACTACCCGGGCAATAACGCAATACAACCGGCTGGAGGTAAGTAACATGCTGAAAAATCACAGAACAGACAAAAGAAAATTTGCAGTTGGAATATGCCTTTTTATTCTTACGGCCTGCGTCACCATTAATATCTACTTTCCTGCTGCGGAAGTAAACAAGACCGCTGAGGAAATAGTGAGGGATGTGAGAGGGGAAGACGCTGCAAACCTCGACAAAAAAGAGCCTGAAGCAAATAAGGAACCCGGACCAGTCTCCCTGAAGCTGATAGATTCGAGGGCATGGGCAGGTAAGGAGCTGGATGTATCAAATGCCACTATCAGAAACCTCAAAAACCGCATAAAGGGAAACTACCCGCTGCTCAGGAACTGGCTCATTGAGGGTGTACTTGGCGAGGGATATAATGGTCTTATTGTCATGAAAAACCAAGCAGGCCTGAACCTGAAGGCAAGGGTGGAGGCCAAGCGCACAATGGAGGAGGAGAACACAAACCGGAAAGCGCTTTATGCCGCTGTCGCCAAGGCCCTGGACATTCCTGCATCCCAGACGGCCAGAATAGCGAAGATATTTGCAAAACACTGGCAACAGACGGTGCCGAGGGGTACATGGATTGAAACCGCCCCTGGGAAATGGGTAAAACGCTGATCAATCCAGAACCGCTGCCCCTGTGTCCTGAACACGAGGCCGGATCAGTGTTGTCAGGAAATAATGAACGAGGCGTATCCCACTACACGGTTGTAATCTCCTGACACATCCCCGGAAGTGGCGTACTGCACCAGCTCGGCACGAGAAGCACCAAGAAGCAGGGACGCTGCCAGTGTTACAGTAGTGGGGATGAACCCGCACATTGAGATTCCATTGGCGCTGACTGTCTCGTACAGTCCCTCAGGGTTCATCTCCAGCACCTGTTCAATGGCAAGTCTGTCCTTTGCGTTTGCCTGGGCCTGGGATTCATAATGGGTCATGTCAGTGCTGGCCACCATTAAAACGGGCCTGCCTGCGTTTTTGATGGCACCTGCCACGGCTGTGGCTATCTCCTGGCAGGCAGCGTACGGCATGTGACCGAGACAAATCGGAACTATCTCAAGAGCAGGCTGGAAGTACTGGAGGAACGGCACCTGTACCTCAAGGGAATGCTCATACATATGGGCCTGGTAGTCTGCCTCAAGATAGGCTGAAGTATTTACAAGTGCCGATGCGATATCAGAGGCTACAGGCACGTCTCCCATGGGCATGCTCCATGTCCCGTCAGGCATTACGGCTGCCGGGGAGCCGTACCCGGTATGGTTGGGGCCCATGATAATCACGGTTTCAGGGATAATGGCCCTTGCAAACGCGGCTCCTGCCACACTACCTGAATAGACATAGCCGGCATGAGGGGCCACCACAGCAGTGCATGGCTGTTTACCTCTTCTGCCGCCGGTCATACGCTCAATATCCATTTTGAGTCGCACAGGATCCCCATCATAGAACTGGTTTGCTACTGCTGGTTGCCGTATCATAATGACTTTACCTCATATTCGAATTTATCTGTTATCATATATAATAAGAATATGGTGCTGGCCACATGAGGTGTCAAGTTACGGCATGAATCGCCGAGGGAATTTATGAACCGGAAGCTCCTGCTTTCCCACTTCCTTGAGTACACAATTTAATAAACTACAAGAGCCTATTTTCATTGTTCGTTGTGTTCGCCCCGGGAATGACGGTTTATCTATAAATAGCTCAAAGCTGAAAGCTCAAGGCTCAAAGTAAAAGAAGCTCTAATTTGCTGGTTCCCAAACTCCAGTTTGGGAACTATAAACCGGAAGCTCCAGCTTCCCTTGTGCTCACACAATGTCGAATGCTGCAAAAGCGTATTTTCATAGTTCGTTGTGCTCGTCCCGGGAATGGGGGTTACCGTGAAAATCCATTTAGATTTCTCTTGTACGTTGCATGGCAGGGAATATTGATATGCATGGACTGAGCAGCATTAATATTTACCTGCAGGAGCAGGTGGCTTCAAAACTGAAGCGCCGGGCAGCAGAGGCTGCAGATGCAGGAATGGAGCACGCCCAGGTTATAGAAAGACGCGGGGCAATTGCCGGCAGCAGGTTCCATGTCATAGAAGGAGTTCAGCGCCTGATGCCTGAGGCTGCCCGCATGATCCTGGACCTTGATGCAAAGGGCAGGGACATGGAATCAGGAAGCGTATTGTGGGCGTCAAGTCTCGGAGCTCCAAGGGGCAGGATGCATAGACAGTGGTGGGCGCCTGAAGGAGGAATATACTTCTGTATCGCTCTTTTCCCGGAGATGGAGCAGCCGCGATGGCCCCTGTACAGCATTGCAATGGGTGTGGCAGTAGCAGATGCGCTTAG
>WFRQ01000280.1 GCA_015486425.1 Deltaproteobacteria bacterium
CCCCGGATACCCAGCCGCTGTCCAGTTTCACATCCTTCACATTGTAATCCTGGCGGAGTATTTCCTGAACCATGCGATAATGATCAACAGGACGCCTTCCCATCATGGCAAGCTGCGGCGGCACATCCGTTTTTGGTGTCCATACCCCCACGGTCTTTAGAAATCCCGATGACATGCGCTTGAGCGCCGCCTCTATCTCAGACTGGATTTCAGCCTTTGACGGGTCAGAGTCAAGGTGTATCTGCTGGCGTTTACCGTCAACATCAAGGAACAGGTACAGGTAGAGGGTCTTGTCTGAAAACAGGGATGCAAGCTGGGGCTGTACGCCAAATTCCTCTTTTACCTTTTTCCTGCCGTCTGGAATGGCATCCGGGTCTATCAACTGGTATGTGAACTTTCCAAGCGAGTCTTTCTTTATCTCATCAGCCGCCTTTTCTATTTCATCAGGCACGTTCTTAAGGGATTCAGGCAGCTTGTCAGGGGTAATAATGGCAGTAAGTTTTGCCTGTTTTATGTTTTCGAAAACATTTCCTATGCTCTGGAAACCGTAAACAACCTTCTTTATTGCCCTGGTCAAGTCATATTCAAGGTTCCTGAGCCTTACGTCAGGCTGGCCGTCCGGGCGCGGTTCCACCTCTATCAGGTCTTCGAAGCCAAGCACCTTGTACTGGTCGCCGTATCTTATGAGTATATTGAAGTATGAATTTACCACCGCGTTTTCATACCTGCCTGCAACCCTGAAGGGCACGGGCTTTATGCCGTACTGCTCATTGGCCTCTATCTCTGCTGCCTGGTCGTTTCTCGGGTCAACAAATTCCACCTTTACCCTGCCATGACCGGCAAGAGCGTATTCACGCATGAGGTCCTTTATATGGGGGACAAGGGGAGCAAGCAGTGGATGGGTCTTTTCACTGAAGTATCCGCGCAGCAGAAGTGGCTCCCGGAGACCGGAGAGCAGGTCCCGTGTTGCCTGGGAAATTGAAAATTCCCTGTTCTGCGTAAGATCTATGCGCGCTGCATGAACCCTGTACATCCAGATATTCATAAGCACCAGGTTCAATGCAATGAGTATCACGGTCAAAACCGCGGCCCGGCGCGCTGGAGCTGTGCGCTGGCCCCTGCCCCAGCGTTTCATGTCAAGAGACAGTACGTTCAGCCCGAGAAACAGGACTGTTATGCTCAGGTAGTAGATAATATCCCGCAGGTCCAGCACTCCGCGCTCTATGGATGCAAACCGGCTGCCTGTGCCAATGGCCCTTAGTATCTCGCTGACATCGTTTCCTGCAAGCGATGTTACAGGGGCTGAGCCTGCAAGATAGAACAGGCCGGCAAGAAGCACAGTGGTAATCATTGCCACTATCTGGTTATCTGTCCTGGAGGATACGAACAGCCCTATGGCAATATAGGCCCCTGCCATGAGTATGGCCCCGATATAGCCCCCGGCAACAGGCCCCCAGTCAAGGTTCCCCATTATGGAGACAGTTATGGGAAGGCCCAGGGTCAGAGCAAGTGATATGACCACAAGGGCAAGGACAGCCAGAAATTTACCAATAACACAGGTGGTTATTGATACAGGAAGCGTAAGCAGCACCTCCATGGTACCCATGCGCTGTTCCTCGCTCCACTGTCTCATGGTAAGAGTGGCGGCAAGGAAGATTAACAGAAGCGGCATCCAGCGGAACATCGGCCTGATGTCCGCCACGTTTCTTGCAAAAAATGCGTCTATCCAGAAGAAGAAAAAGAGTGTGAAGAGCAGAAAGGCCCCCATGAATATTGCAGCCATGGGGGAGCCGAAATAAGCACGCAGTTCCTTGGCGGCAACGGAAAAAACCTGTTTCATCATGGTGTCTCTCCCTCCCGTGCCAGTTCGTTGAACACTGCCTCAAGGGTGCGCTGGGTGTGTCTGAGCTCTGCCACAGGCCAGTCATGCCGTGCGGCAAGCCTGAATATATCAGGGCATATATCCTGCTTTGCACCTGTCCGCACCTCAAAGGTCACGCGGCCATTGTCTGACGGCCTTATGGAAACACCTGTGACTCCAGCCAGTTTTTCAAGCTCGGTAGTTACAGCGTTTCTGTCCACCTCTGCAGATGCAAGGGTGAGAATGGCAAGCGATGAGTCGGAAAGTTCCTCAAGCCTTGCGTCTGCCCGCACCTTCCCGTTCATAATAATTACTGCCCTGCCGCACGTGGCCTCCACCTCTGGCAGAATATGCGTGGAAAGAAGCACCGTGCTTGTGGCGGCAAGCTCCTTTATGAGCTTTCTGACTTCAACTATCTGGGTAGGGTCAAGGCCGTTTGTGGGCTCGTCAAGAATGAGAAGGCGCGGCCTGTGCAAAATAGCCTGAGCAATACCCACACGCTGACGGTAACCCTTGCTCAGTGTGCCGATGGGAGCCACCAGCCTGTCCTCAAGGCCCACGGCCCTTACTGCCTGTGAAATGAGGGCAGGCATTTCTGACTCACCAACACCACGCAGCTCTGCTATCATCTTAAGGTAGGACTGCACTGTAAGCTCAGGATACAGCGGCGCATTTTCAGGCAGATATCCAACCCTGGCCTGGACCTCCCTGGGATTTTCCAGCACGTCTATCCCGTCAATCCAGGCCTGTCCGGCATCAGGCTGCAAATAGCCGGTGAGTATTTTCATCAGAGTGGTCTTGCCTGCACCGTTAGGGCCAAGCAGGCCAATGACCTCGCCGGGCTGCACGGAGAAGGAGACTCCGGAAAGCGCCTCTGTGCTGCCGTAACGCTTTACTATCTCTTCAACCTTTATCATCTCAGCCATTTGAAACTTGTCTCCATAATGGTCTGTAAGGC
>WFRQ01000281.1 GCA_015486425.1 Deltaproteobacteria bacterium
GGATAATCGGCGGCAGTGCCCACACCACCTCCATATCCTGGAACAGCTCGCCACGCCGGGTGTTTGTGGCCCTGACTGTTGATTCGCTTATGGTGATTATTATACCGTCGGCCCTGAGTTCACTGGTCATGCGGAGCTGCTCCATGCTCCTGACCCGGACCCAAAGCGGAACTTCATGTTCCCTGCGCCTGGACTTACCCCTTCCGGGCTGTGCCCTGTGAACATTTGCATGGCCCCTGTGTTTATGTTCAACCATGGCCATGACCCTGTCGGTTTTCTGCCTTATATTTTCATGGAATTTTTTTGTGATGGCAGTTTTGTAACCGCGTTGCCCTGATTTATTTGAGGACGCAGCCACATCAGTCCTGAACAGCAGGTTGCCAGGCCTTGCCTCCATGCCATTGGCCAGGGGAATTACATACTGCCCCTGTTTTTCAAGCGTCTTTATCCCTTTGCATGTAAATGCCTTCTGAATATCGCGAGAGGTGTCAACCAGCCTTAACCTGTCACCGTTTTCAGGGAGCTGTTTACCGGCTATAACTACCGATTCCGGACTTGCAGATATAACCTTTCCCATGTACTGCCCTGTGTTGGCAGCCCTGGTGGGAGATACAGCCCCTGACGGGGCTGAAGAGAGGAAGTATCCCGGAGAGCCTGGCCTTCCAAGAGACCCTGCCAGCAGTTCCCGCGCCTCCTTCATTACAGAACCCCGTTCCTGCTGGGAGCAGTTATCTGGCAGATCAAGTATCTTGCGGTAGGCCGAGACCACGGACCTTACATAGTGAGGGGGTTTCAGCCTTCCTTCAATCTTCAGGGAGGCGATACCTGCCTTGCCCAGTGCCTGAACAAAATCAAGTCCATCAAGGTCATCCATTGAAAAGAACGTGCCCTGCCTGCCTGCCCAGTCATAGCGCCTGCGGCACGGCTGTACGCAGCGGCCTCTCGTGCTTGATTTTCCACCATAATAGCTGCTGAACATGCAGAGCCCGGAATAGGTAAAACACATGGCTCCGTGGACAAAGACCTCAAGTTCAACCGAAGTGGAGGCAGCGGCCTTTCGTATCTCCTTTAATGTCATCTCCCGTGCCAGTACAACCCTCTTGAACCCCATTGTTTCAGCCTGCAATATCCCTGCGCTGTTATGTATGGTCATGAGTGTGCTGGCATGAAGACGCAGGCCTGGAAAATGGCGCATGGCCAGACGCCAGATTCCAAGGTCCTGGATTATTGCAGCGTCAACACCTGCTTCCTCCAACCCTGACAGAGTCTGCACCGCTGCCCTGATTTCATACTCCTTCATAAGGGAGTTCAGGGCCACAAACAGCCTGCACCCACTGGCATGGGCCTCACGGGTCATGGCTGCCACATCGGAAATGGTAAAATTTTTGGCAAATGCCCTGGCATTCAGTGCGCCAACTCCCACATATACGGCATCAGCCCCTGCCTCTATTGCCGCCTCAAAGGCCTCCCGCGTACCGGCAGGGGCCAGAAGCTCGGGCTTTACGGCTGGACGCGCCGATGTATGCACACGCGGAGCCCTTGATGAAGCAGGTCTTTTTACACGTTTCTTTTTTCCTGTTTTTCTTTTTTTCAAATGCAGACTCTCTCTATTGAGACTTGTTTACTGTGAGCTTTCATGTTACCCCCACTGCAGGGGAATGGCATGGAAATTACAGCCCCTTAATTTGAGCGATGGGAGCATTCTCCGTTTGTCTCAATATCATAACGTGTTGCAGCTATGTAACTTTTTGAGACTGGTTCTGAAACTGTTATGATGTCTCACAAATGTTTTATGCAGGGCTTCTCGCAGAACAAGTCTCAAAAAGCCACACAGCCTTCGCAATAATAGCAAAAGGCGGGACAAACAGGGAATGCTCCCTTGAACGATTGTTCGGATTTGCTGCAATCGCTGCTGATGCGGCAGAGACAGCCACCATGAACAATTACCATACGGAAATGAAAATATGAACGGTGACACTTCACTTAACATAACAGAACTGCCGCCTACTGGCAGTGAAATTTACCTGATGGGCATATGCGGCACAGGCATGGCTGCCCTGGCAGGACTGTTGCAGGAGCTGGGTTACAGGCTGAGGGGGTCTGACAGCGGGGCCTATCCGCCAATGAGCCATGTACTTGAAAGTCTGAACATACCCGTAAGCATAGGATATTCGGCAGACAATTTTAAAGGGTCTGCAGGCGCCTTTCCTGCGCTGGTGATTATCGGCAATGTCATCAGGGCAGATAACCCGGAAGCTGTTTTCGTACTTGAAAGCGGAATGCCCTACATGTCTTTTCCCCAGGCAATGTCCGCCTTTTTTCTGCAGGACAGAAAGCCTCTTGTCGTAGCCGGCACACACGGCAAGACTACCACCTCAACCATGCTGGTCTCTGCGCTTGATGCAGGGTGCGGTCTTTCTCCCGGCTTTATGATAGGGGGTATGCTCAAGGGTTATGATGCAGGCTTCAGAAAGGGCAGGCCCCCGTGGTTTGTGCTGGAAGGGGATGAGTATGACACGGCCTTTTTTGACAAGGGACCAAAATTTCTGCACTATCGTCCTTTTGGAGCAATTCTTACC
>WFRQ01000282.1 GCA_015486425.1 Deltaproteobacteria bacterium
AATTACTCATCTCTTCCTTCCTCTCCCTCCAGGGCATACCCCAACCCCGCCAGATTCTTTCTTATCTGCTCCTCCAACCGGGCGCTCTCGGCAAACTGTTCTGATAGCCGGGCCGTCAGGCGTGCCATCTTGTCTGCAAATGGTTCACCGTCATCTTCCTCTGGTGGCGCCCCCACATAGCGTCCGGGTGTCAGCACATGGTCGTTTTTTGCAATCTCCTCCAGGGTTGCCGACTTGCAGAACCCGGGCTCGTCCTGGTAACCCTCGCCCTTTTGCCAGGCATGGAAGGTCCCGGCAATCTTCTCTATATCTCCCCTCTTGAAATCCCGCAGTACCCTGTCCTTCATGTAGCCCATGTTGCGGGCGTCAATGAACAGCACCTCGCCTGACCGGTCCCGGAAGCCATTGCGCTTCTTCTTGTTGCGGGTCAGAAACCAGATACAGGCAGGGATCTGGGTGTTGGTGAAGAGCTGGCCGGGAAGGGCCACCATGCACTCCACCAGGTCATTTTCAATGAGGGCTTTCCGTATCTTTCCCTCATTCCTGGTGTTGGAACTCATGGAGCCGTTGGCCAGCAGAAGGCCCATGGAACCGTTTGGGGCAAGGTGGTAGAGCATGTGCTGGAGCCAGGCAAAGTTGGCATTGCCGGATGGCGGCCTGCCATATTGCCATCGCGGGTCGTCGTCGCTTACGCCGGTATCCCACTCCTTCATGTTAAAGGGCGGGTTGGCCATGATGTAATCGGCCCGCAGGTCAGGATGCTGGTCATTGGTGAAGGTATTGGC
Source organism: Deltaproteobacteria bacterium (assembly GCA_015486425.1). Classification (GTDB taxonomy): domain Bacteria; phylum Desulfobacterota; class Dissulfuribacteria; order Dissulfuribacterales; family QOAL01; genus S144-17. The sequence continues at coordinate 786 of WFRQ01000282.1, forward strand.
AGGTTCCCTGCCAAAGTTGAAGTCCAGGCCCCGGATGACCATGTTCATGGCCGCAAGTTGCCAGGTGGTGTGGTTGTACTCCTGGCCGTAGATGGAGACATTACCGATCCGGCCGCCATGCTCCTTGATGAACCGTTCGCTCTGAACAAAAAAACCTCCTGAACCCATGGCCGGATCATAGACCCGCCCCTTGAAGGGCCGCAGCATCTCGACAATCAGTGTGACAATGGATTTCGGGGTGTAGAACTGGCCGCCCTTCTTGCCTTCGGCCAGGGCAAACTGCCCAAGGAAATATTCATAGACATGACCGAGGATATCCTGGGCCTGCAGACTTTTGTGGCGAAAGGGGATCTCGGAGAGCAGGTTGATCAACTCGATGAGCTTGGCCTGGTCGATCTGCAGCCGTCCGTATGATTTGTTCAGCACCCCCTTGAGCCTGGGGTTGTCCTTTTCAATGGCATCCAGGGCATCGTCTATGAGGCGGCCCACACTGCGGAAGGTGTAGGTGCGTTTCCTGCCGTTTGTAATCTCGATCTCTGTGCCGGGAGTGAGGGTGCAGTTATCACGCAGGGTCTGCCAGCGGGCAAGCTCCGGGACCCAGAAGACATTTTTTTCAGTGTAGTAATCCCTGATTTCCAGCTCGTCGGCAATTTCTGTCAGGTATTCCTCTTCGGAATCGTAGTCGTCCGGATCCAGGAAGTAGTCATGGCCCTGATCTTTGAACTGCTCTATCAGCTCCTGCCGCCTGATGTCAAAGGCATCCGATACATACTTGATGAACAACAGTCCCAGCACCGCGTGCTTGTACTGGGCTGCATCCAGGGTGGAGCGCAGCCTGTCCGCGGCATTCCAGAGCTTCTTGTCCAGCTTGTCAAGGAATTCCTGCTCAGTGTTTGTTGACATGTGTATTACCTGATTATTCTGGATTCTGAAGTTTCATGACCTATGTGTCACCCCTGACCATGGAAGTGAACTCGAAGCTCAAATGGAGAAGCAGGAGCTTCCAATTTATGTTCCCAAACTGGAGTTTGGGAACCAGCGTGAACGGTCATACCTGCTAATGCTTTGAGCCTTGAGACAGACGAATTCCCACTGTGACCAGGTAATCGGCACTGTTCGACCAGCGGGTACTGAAACTGTCCCCGGAACAATAGTTCGCGGAGGTTGTGGTTCGCTGGTTGAGCCAGTCAATCCACCCATGCAGCACCAGTGGTGATGATCAACAGGTCATATCTGCACTCATCCTCAAACGTTTTCAGGAATTTTTTCAATATTTCTACGGTGATCCTGACATCAATACAGGGCGTTTTCGCAACTGCCTGTATAACATACCTCTATTTCAATAATTCCTTTGTCGTACTCATAGCAGCCAACCTAATTCCTGCTGAGATGACAACGGAATTCCGGTTTTGATAGCTTAGAGACAGGCGCATAATGCTTCTTTGAATATTATTTTCCACTTAGGAATGCAAAGAGACATACCATGCCCCCAATTTTAAACCATGGATCAGAATTTTTTAAGTAGAATTGTCAATGGCCATTAACAGAAGCGATGGTTTTTCTCCCATTCCCACGAGTGGAACAATAACTCACTTTTAGGTCGCAGATGACAGCAACAAGAAAACACTAAATCGTTACAACTGGCAGAGCAGGCAGGGTACGATCCATTTTTTGCGCGCTACAAGCTCGTTGACTGCATTGAATGCAATGATTATGGTGATATCATAAACTATTCTGTTTGAATTAGCGAAAGGAGTAGAAAAAATGGCCAGTATCACAATTCGTAACCTTGAAGAGTCTGTTAAAAATGGCTTACGGGTACGGGCTGCTTTACATGGCTGCTCCATGGAAGAAGAAGCGCGGAAAATATTACGTCATGCAGTCTTAGAAAATTTTGGTGAAAAGGGGTTAGGCAGTTTTATTCACCAGGCCTTTGCAGGGGCCGGAGGAGTTGAACTGACATTGTCAGAGAGGTCAGAGCCTCGTATTTGTGATTTTGGCTGAGCCTGAAAATGATTCTGCTTGATACTAATGTATTGTCTGAACCCATGCGGCCCGCCCCAGACGCAACCGTGCTTAAGTGGCTGGATAATCAACTTGTTGCACACCTTTACATCAGTGCTGTAACCAAGGCAGAAATTGAACTTGGATTGGCCATTCTGCCAGATGGTAAGCGTAAAAAGGCCCTGTTTTGTGCAACAAATAAAATGCTGGAAAAATTTACCGGGCGCTGCCTGCCGTTCGGTGAGGAAGAGGCATCAATTTATGCGCAACTCATGGCCGAGGCCCGTAAACATGGAAAAGCAGTCACTGTGGAGGATGGCCAGATTGCCGCTATTGCCTTATTAAATAATCTGGTGCTTGCTACACGCAATGTGAAAGATTTTGCAGCTATTGATGGCCTTGAGATAATCAATCCTTTTGAGTTGTGAAGACGGGCTTTGGGGACAAGAGCGGGCTTTGGGCACAGGCTAAATACCTACATTTGGTGGCGGAGAAGTCGGGCAGGCAGGAAATTCCCCATTGCAACATATATAACGTGAAGTTTCAGCTTGTTCAGGCAAACAGCGGGTTAATTGAATAAATGCCTGTTTTCCAGTAAAAGAGTGAACAGAGAGCTGTTTTTGTTTTAAGAGTTGCGCTAAATATTTACCATCTCAAGGATGAATTCCCTAACGGAAAGTCCAATCGCTTTTCACCAACGTATCTGCTCACAGGGTGCCGCAGACGCAAGACGGAGGGGGCTAAGACGTACTTCCGATACTTCGAACCCTTGACAACGCAGGAGATGCTGTACCCAATATACAAATACATAAAAGTTATAGTGGATAAGTCTTGTACTACGGCATCCATCGTAACCCCCTTATAACGGGAGAACATGATTCATGAAACTGCCTATTGGCATATCAACCTTCAATGAGATACGAGCGGACGATTACCTCTACATTGACAAGACCGAGTTTGCCCTGCGCCTTATCACCTGGCACAAGTACGTGTTTCTTTCTCGCCCGCGCCGTTTTGGAAAAAGCCTTTTCCTTGATACCCTGAAGGAGATATTTGAGGGTAACAGGGAACTGTTCAAGGGGCTTCATATTTACGAAAAATACGACTTTGAAAAGTTCCCGGTGGTAAAGATAAGTTTTGGAGGTGACCTGCGAAATCTTGATGCAATCACAGAGAGGATTGAGGTCATTCTTGACCGTAACGCCAGGACCCTGGGAATTGACTGCAGCAGCGGTGGGGTGGCAAACAGGCTTGAGACCCTGATACAGGGAGCGCACAGTAAGTATGACCAAAAGGTAGTGGTTCTCATAGATGAATATGACAAGCCTATACTTGACAACATTCATAATATTGAAATGGCAGCTAATGCCCGGGAATTTCTAAAGGGGTTTTATACCATACTCAAGGAAAACGACGCATATCTTCGCTTCGTATTCCTGACCGGAGTGAGCAAGTTTGCCAGAGTATCCATATTCAGTGGCCTTAATAACCTGGATGACATAAGCCTTGACCCCCCCTATGCTGCGATCTGCGGTTATACTCAGCACGATGTTGAAACCACCATTGCTCCCCTGCTC
>WFRQ01000283.1 GCA_015486425.1 Deltaproteobacteria bacterium
CAATGCTCCAGATAACCGATGACATGAAGGAGCTTTACACAAGGTGGCTTGAGGAAAGACATCTTTCCAGCTCAGAACTCAAGCCTCTCAAACAGCTCATGATCCGCACAGCGGAGCAGACAGCCACGCTTGAAAAGGTAGTGCATCAGCTCCAGGATGGGGTCATGAAGATGCGAATGCTTCCTGTCGGGACCCTCTTCAACCGGTACCCCAGGATGATACGCGACCTTTCACGCAAACTTGGCAAGAAGGTGGAACTCAGGATATATGGTGAAGGCACTGCCCTTGACAAGAGAGTTATTGAACACATCACCGACCCCCTGCAGCATATAGTACGAAATGCCGTTGATCACGGTATTGAAACACCGGAAGTAAGAGAAAAGCAGGGAAAGACAGCGTCTGGCACCCTGACCCTTAATGCAGGGCAGGAGGGCAACTTTGTGGTAATCACCATATCTGACGATGGCCGGGGCCTTGACAGGGAGGCCATTATCCAGAAGGCAGTGTCAAATGGCATTATCAACGGAGAAACCGCGCGGACCATGAGTGACGAACGGGTCTGGAACATGATTTTCCTTCCAGGCATTTCAACCGCATCCCAGGTATCTGATACATCAGGCAGGGGTGTGGGAATGGACGTGGTCAAGAACAACATAGAGCGTCTCGGCGGGCAGATATCCGTTACATCGTCGCCGGGCCGAGGGACTTCCATTACCCTGCGGATTCCACTCACACTTGCCATTATCCAGACACTGCTGGTTCGTGTAGGGGACCAGAATATGGCCATCCCTCTTTCAGCAGTGCAGGAGACCTTCAGAATTTATGCTGATGAAATAAGCTCCATTGAGGGTTTTGAGATGATATCGCTTCGCCAGGAAACCCTGCCCCTTATCAGGCTTGGACGTGTATTCAGGGGGACCGGCGCTGAGAAAAATCCTGAAAAACTCTTTGTGGTCAGGGTCAGGATGCAGGACCTCGAAGCAGGCCTTGCAGTGGACAGATTTGTCGGACAGCAGGAAGTGGTTATAAAACCCCTGGCAGATTACCTCACAGACCAGCCGGGCTTTTCAGGAGCCACCATACTGGGCGACGGCACAGTGGCCTTGATCCTCGACATCCCTGCAGTTCTCGAACGGGCCCGCAACTTCACGCTCAAGAGACAGCAGATAATGGAGCAGGCAGCGCTTGGTATCAGCCAGGGTGAGACAGCGCCGGTATTTCATTAAATTGTATCTGCTCAAAGGGTACCGCATCTGTTCCCAAATTCCAGTTTGCGAACTATGACCCGGAAGCTCCTGCTTCCCTTGTGCTTATACAATGTCAAACGCAGCAAGAGCGTATTTTCATTGTTCGTTGTGTCCGTCCCGGGAATGGCGGTTATCGTGAAAATAGCTCAAGGCTCAAAGTAAAAGAATTGAAGATATGATTTCTTACCTTTTTTCTTCTTCTACTATCTTCCGCCTTTTAGCTATGCAACTTTCATGCTCAGGGGTGGCAAGATGCCTTGTCATGAAAGTGTAGTGTAAAATAAGTATATTCTGACCAAACCGGTCGCTGATTCGGACGTTATCCGGCCATCCTAAATGCCATAGGCGGCACCGGCGTTTTGAATTTTACTTGTTGATGGCCGGCTTGTGTCAATTTCTCTGTTTTTTTTGCGATTCTTCTATACCTGTCAGCATTTAAATGGACTACAGTAGATTGTACGGAAACTTGTGAGAAATGCGCATGATAGGCAGTCTGGTGAGTGCTATCGTTCGTTGTTTTGTGCCGATTTATCCTCTGCGATTTCTTTTTGAATTTGCTGTATCCTTTCTTGGCCGAATATCTTTTCGAGCAATCTAATGAACAATGGTGGATAAATTTGCTGTCTAATATTTTTGGTAATAGGATGATCAGGGGCAACTTTTTTCATTACGATATAGTAACTTCTGGCAATTTTTTCTTCACCAATTTTGTAATAGTAAACCGCCCAGACTCCCATGAAAGAAAGAAACTCAGAAATATGAAATTTTTTTCTATTGGGGTATAATGAATTAAGATCATCTTTGCCTTCGAATATATTTTTAATTTTGTCTGTTTCTCCCTTTTTTAAACATATGTGTGCGTAATTTGTTTTTGCAAATAAATATCGTGGAAATAAATTATAATTTTTGATAGCTGTTTTTTCCGCACTTTCATAATTACCCATTGCCTCATGGCAGACGTATAAATAGTTATTCAAAATAGGTATATTTTTATATTTTTTGTTTAACTTTTCAATTTTATTTATGGCCCATTGAGGGTCATTTGCTAACTGCGCATATATTTCATTAACATCATCTTTTATGGCAGATGGGGTCATTTTTGACCACTTGGTTTCAATAGGATCAAATGTAATGTTAATTTCTTGGATATCTGAGAATTTTTCTGATGTTCGACTATTCATCGGATGTTGTACTTGAATATTTTATCATTTCAAAGAATTATATTTCGCACCGAACATTTCACATCACTGACACCGAAAAGCAGAGCGAAGAACGAGCGGCGTTTTTTGCTGGCCGAGTAGATGGGGTTGCGTACGCCCGTCATGGGTAAAGGTTTATGAGGTGAAAGCCCTATGTACCTGAACCACTGATAGATACTTTCTATCATAAATTACTATCCACCGGCAAGGGCTGTCGCTTCAGATATGGCGTCTTATGGAGGTGTTTCTGTGAAGTGTCTGACACGGTGCGCAAACGCCTGTGCCAGGAAGCCTGAGTGTAGTTAAGCTGATCTTCCACAAAATCGAGGCTTTCCGCGGTAAACAGGCCGTTGTCCATGGCCTGACACATCATATTGGCAGGCCGGTCAGTGTTCCGGAAAATCCTGATTTTGCCGGAGCCCTTGGTGGCGTTCTTCTCGCTTAGGGGCTGTCCAAAAATAAGTTGGATGATAGCGCGCTCAGATTTAGGTCAGGCTGAGTTGAACTGATTGAACAAAACCGCAGGCGTAGCCGGGCTACGTTGAGGATTTTGTGATTGAAGTTCAGCTCAGGATGGCCTGAAGATGAGATGCGAAATCGGTAAGTTATTTTTGGACAGCCCCTAA
>WFRQ01000284.1 GCA_015486425.1 Deltaproteobacteria bacterium
GTTTACAGCGGCATATCGTACAGGAGACGAAACTGGTTTTCTGCTTTACTCAGCACATGGCGAAAAATTTTATGCCTTGTCAAAATCTCTGCCACATAACCTGAAGAGTTCTCTTGAAACGTACATGAAGGGAGAAAGTGATGCGGTACCTGTGGATATATCCAAGGGCGCTGCCGTGCGGGATATTGTAAGCTCCCCTGATCTGTGGCAGCAGGTGGAAAAGGGAGGGCCTGTGGTATGGCCTATCATCGGGGTGTTTGCCGCAGGAGTGTTCATTATCCTTGAACGGATAATTTTTCTTTTGCGCCGCAGGGTGGATTCCAGCCGCCTGATCAGTGAGATTCACAGGGCCATTTCCAGGAATAAGTGGGGGCAGGCTGAAGAAATATGCAGGAATGCAGATGGAAAACCCCTTGCAAGAATACTTCTTGCAGGACTTAAGGCAAGGGGCCTGGGGCGTGAGCAGATGGAAAATGCGCTTCAGGAGGCGATTCTTTCTGAGATTCCCATGCTGGAGCGGTTTCTGTCCGCACTTGGGATGCTTGCGGCAATTGCCCCGCTTCTTGGCCTGCTTGGTACTGTTACCGGCATGATAAATACGTTTCATGTTATCACACTTCATGGTACTGGGGATCCGAAACTCATGTCAGCAGGTATCTCAGAGGCTCTTGTTACTACCATGCTGGGCCTTTCTGCAGCCATTCCTCTTCTGATGGGCCATAATATACTTGGCAGTGTTGTGGACAAGCGCATTTCAGACATGGAAGAAAAGGCAGTAGCCTTAATCAATATAGCGCTGAGGACCAGGGATAATGGAGAGCAGGATTGAATCTGTATGATCCGTTTTTCAAACTTGCTGACTACTTCAGTACCGGCGGCCCTGTGATGGTGCCGCTTGCCCTGGACAGTCTTGTGTTGTGGGTGCTTGTCATTGACAGGGCCCTGTTTTTCAGGCGCCTTACACGCAGAAACATGCCTGTAGAAACGGCGCTTGTACATGTCAGGGAAAACCGCATGCCTGATCCTGCTCAATTCCGGGGAGCTGTTTCCATGCTGGTTGCGGAGTTCATAAGTCAAAGGGCGGGAACTCTCGGAGTTGACAGACTTATTCTCGACGAGACTGTAATGAGAATCAGACACATGCTTTCGGCGCACCTCTCACTGATAGGAGTGCTTGCGGCAGTTGCGCCTCTTCTCGGCCTGCTTGGCACTATTATGGGCATGATGACAACCTTTGATGTGCTGGCATTACACGGCACCGGCAATGCCAGGGCAGTGGCCGCAGGCATATCTGAAGCGCTTGTCACCACACAGACCGGCCTTATTGTGGCCATCCCCGGTCTTTACATGAAAAGTGTCCTTGATAGAAAGGCAGATATTTTGCGAAAACGTATCACTGCAACCGGTTTTTATCTGAAACGTAATTTGATGAATTCATGCTGAATATTACATCCTCAAGACGAAACAGACGCGCTGTCAGGGGGATTGATATGGCCCCCATGATAGATATGGTCTTTATCCTTCTGATCTTTTTCCTGGTAACCACCTCCTTTGTAAAGGAGACCGGCATTGAGGTAAACCGTCCCAGGGCTGTCACTGCCGTGGCAGACAGCAGGTCATCCATACTCATTGCCATAGACCGGGAGAACCGTATATTCATGGATCACAGGGAAATTGACCTCAGGGCAGTGAGAGCAAATGTTGAACGGGCGCTTGCGGAAAATCCATCCGGAAATGTAATTGTGGTGGCAGATACCAGAAGTTCAACAGGTGTTGCCGTGAAAGTAATGGATGGGTGCCGGATGGCAGGGGCAGAGAATGTATCCCTCGCTGCCTCGGTTGAACAGGGATCAGGAGGGGAGTGATGCCAGATAAGTGTAAAGAAAAAAGTTGGGTGAAAAGCGTCTTTCGGTTATGGGATTCGTCCTTGAAGAGGTGAGCAGTTACCCTGTGGCTGTGGGAAGTTATTATGCATGCGGATTATCTTGATGTCCTGAGAAAAAGGAACCTGCTTACCTGGGGCGCTGCCCTTGTGGCAGCGATTTTAATGAACAGTGCCATCTTTATAATCATGCCCATGCTTCAGACCTGTGATGAATCAGATAAAGTGCCTTTGGAGGTTGTGCCTGATGTTCAGATTGCGCCTGCCATGCCACTTAAAAAAGAGCTTATGAAGCAGAAACAACCACGTGCCAGCTCTGAAAAGGTTATTGATATTCCGAAATTTCCCGCACCAAAACTGCCTGCCCTGCGGCCTGCCCCGGTACAACTTCCCTCAATGCCGGATGTTGCCCTGATGCCTGCAATAAAAGAACCCTCATCCCTTCCAGTTGACTTTGGTTTTGAGGGGTCCATTAAACCTCAGGGGATATTTTCAGCAGGTGATCTGGATGCCCCTGTTGCAGTAGAGGCACGTGTTCCACCTGTATATCCGCTGAGAGCCAGGCAGAGACGTATTGAAGGCTGGGTCAGGGTCAGGCTGCTTGTGGATGCTGCAGGCAGAGTTGAAAAGGCGGAAATAGTAGAGGCCGAGCCTCCCGGCTATTTTGAAGAAAGCGTTCTTCAGTGTGTGAGAAAGTGGAAGCTTTCGCCTCCGACAGTGGGAGGTGAGCCAGTGAAGGCGTGGATGGTTACGCGTATAAGGTTCAGACTGGAGTAGGTATGCGGTTTTTCAGTTTTTTATTTTCCTGCAGGCAGCGGGACAAAAAGAATACAGGCGTTATCCCTGTTATGCCTTTTCTCCTTTTACTGTTCCTGCTGTCCGGAAGCGCTATAGGAGCAGAGACTCTTCCACCTCCTGTTAACAGGCTGCTTTATCAGGTTTCAATGCTTTATAAGCATGGAGAGTACGCAAAGGCTTCGGAGCTTGTGGAAAAATTCCGCAAACGATCCGGAAAATATGCTGATCATACAGATGTGCTTCTGGCACAGGCTAACTGCTGCCTTGCAATGCAGAAATATCAGTGCTCTGTCCAGAGTTACAGGAAAGTTGTCTTGTCAAAACCTGACTATGGTGCGGCATGGCAGAACATGGCAGGCGCACTTTATCATCTTGAAAATTATGCAGAGGCTGCCCGTTGTTTTCAAAAGGCATTTAACCTTCAGAAGCAGAAGAAGCCAGAACTTCTTTATTACACCGGCGTGTGCCTGCTCATGGCAGGAGAGGGCCATGAGGCCACTGTTGTGCTTCAAAGGCTTTTTCACGAATTTCCTTCGGACATAACTCCTGAGTGGAAGGAGGCTATGGCACGGGCTC
>WFRQ01000285.1 GCA_015486425.1 Deltaproteobacteria bacterium
CCTATTTTTACTATGTCCTGTTCGTGGGCTGCTTCGGTATGTTCCAGCTCAGCCTGAACGGCATCTCCTTTGAATACTTCTGGCCTGACAGCATCTGGTGGGCCAATGTAAATATCCCGTTCTTTATATGCGCCGCCTATCTTATGGGTACGCAGTTTACCCGTTCCATACTTAACACACGCAAACTTGTCCCGGAGATGGACAGGGTGCTGAAAATCATAATGATACTGGCCGCCGGTGTTATGGTCATAAGCCTTACCATGCCCTATGCCATAAGCATCAAGCTTGCCACATTTATCATCCTCGGCGTGGTAATACACATAGCATGCGGTTTTGTCTGCACTGCCAAGGGATACAGGCCCGCCTTCTACTATGCAGTGGCCTGGACAGTATCGCTCATTGGCATGACCATATTCTCTCTCAAGACATTTGGCGTGCTTGGAAACACCTTTTTTACCACCTGGAGCATGCAGATGGGTTCTGCATGGGAGGTTATCATCCTTGCCCTTGCCCTGGCTGACAGGGTGAATGTCATTAAGAAGGAAAAGGAGCGGATGCAGGCCGAATATACAGGCAAGCTCGAGGAGGCCAACAGGCAGCTTGAGGAGTTTAATCTTCAGCTTGAAAAGGAGGTTGCTGCCCGCACCAGGGAGCTCCAGAAGTCAAACGAGTCATTGCGCCGTGAGGCAAGGGAGAGGAAACTGGCTGAGGAAAAGGCAGAGGCGGCAAACCGTGCCAAGTCCGACTTCCTGGCCAATATGAGCCATGAAATACGGACTCCCATGAACGCCATCGTGGGCATGACAGGCCTTGCCCTGAACATGGAGCTTCCCTCAAAGATCAGGGAGTATCTCACAGTGGTCAAGGCGTCTGCGCATTCAATGCTGGGCCTTGTAAATGATATCCTGGATTTTTCCAAGATAGAGGCAGGGAAACTCCAGCTTGAAAAAATTCCCTTTGACCTGAACGAGATACTGGATAACCTTGCGGACATCTTCTGCGAGGAGGCGTCCAGCAAAGGTATTGAAATCCTGTTCCTCGTGGATCAGGAGGTTCCCACTCACCTTGTGGGAGACCCGGTCCGTCTCGGCCAGGTGCTTATGAATCTCACCTCCAATGCAGTAAAATTTACAGAGCATGGTGAAATCATAGTTCACTGCCAGCTTACAGACAGGCACAACGGCAATGTCATGCTGAAGTTCATGGTCAGTGATTCAGGCATAGGCATTGATGAAGTGGATATCAGGCGGCTGTTTGATGCCTTTACACAGGCTGACAGTTCAATAACAAGGAAGTTCGGGGGCACAGGCCTGGGCCTTGCCATCTGCAGGAATATAGTTGAACTCATGGGAGGTGAAATTCATGCCACCAGCCAGCCTGAGCAGGGCAGCGTCTTCTGGTTCACTGCTGAATTTGCTGTTTCAGGCGAAGAAGACACTCAGCAGTACCAGGAGTTCAGAAAGGCACTGGAAGGAAAGCGGGTCCTGGTGGTTGATGACAACGAGGCGTCCCGCCTGGTCCTTGATGCCATGCTCACCCGCTACGGAATTAATGTGAGCGAGGCTGCAAGTGGAGACGAGGCGGTTGTTGCAGCCATAAGCGCTGCTACCGCAGGAGAACCCTTTGATCTCATTGTAATGGACTGGAAGATGCCTGGTTCTGACGGCATCACCGCATCAATTACCATAAGGGGGGCAAAGGAGATATCTGATACGCCCATTATCATGCTCACTGCCTTTGGAAAGGATGTGGAAAGGCGAAAGGCAGAGGATGTAGGCATTAACAGCTTCCTGCTGAAACCCGTAAAGGAAAAGGTGCTGATACAGCATGTAATGTCAGTGCTTGGCCTTGGTGATATGGAGTCGCTTTCCAGTACCGGGCTTGCCACGGATAACGTTATAGACCTTGAACTGCTCAAGGGGAGTCATGTGCTTCTTGTGGAAGACAATGCCATAAACCAGCAGGTAGCAGTGGAAATATTGAAAAATGCAGGGGTAAATGTGACGCTTGCATCTGACGGGCGCGAGGCATCTGAAAAGGCATCCTCACATTTTGATGCCATCCTGATGGATATCCAGATGCCTGTAATGGACGGTTATCAGGCCGCACGGGCCATACGCCGCAGGCAGGATATGCAGGATATACCCATTATTGCCATGACTGCCCATGCCCTTAAGGGAGATCGTGAAAAGGCCTTATCTGCAGGCATGGACGACTACATAAGCAAACCTGTGGAACCTGAAACCCTTCTTGGCAAGCTGTCCATCTGGATAAGGAAAAATCAGGGCGCTGCCCCTGTATTAACATCTCCGGCCCTGACTGAAGCGGAAACACAGAAAACAGAGGCATCAGATAAAACCGCGGCAGTAAAAGAGCACATCCCTGAAACCCTGCCAGGGCTTGATCTCAGAACAGGGCTCAGGAGGGTAGGTGGGAACAGTACCCTGTACCTGACACTGCTTAACACTCTTGCCCGTGAAAACCAGGATACGGCTGCGCGAATAAGGGAGATGATCCGTCAGGACAGATTTGACGAGGCGCGAAGGGCAGCGCATACTCTGAAGGGCACTGCCGGAAATCTTTCAGCCATTGACGTGCAGGCTGCGGCAGCGGAACTTGAAAATGTGATAGGGAGCGGTGCGGCCAGCCGCATTGAAAGCTGTATCAATCGGCTGGAATACACCCTGTCTGAAGTGACTTCATCTGTGGAGGAATTTACCCGGCTCATCATGGATGAACAGTACGGGGCAGCCGAGGCAGAAAAAGAGCGGGAAAAGGCGGATGAGGCCCCTATCGGCATACCTGAAGAGCTTGCTGACAGACTGAGGGAGCTTGACAGCCTCATGGCAAGAAATGATTTCGAGGCTACGGAACGGTTTGCGGAAATCAGGAGCTCTCTTGAGAAGAATGGTCTGAATGAAAAAATCGCGGCTGTGGAAGAAGCTCTGGATCGTTTTGATTTTGCCATGGCAAGGCAGGCTCTTTCAGACATAATTAAAAAATGTCGGCATATTCAGCATTCTGCCTGATGGCATGGTAATTGTAAATTGAGCGCGTGTCAGATCTGCCGCATATCCGCTAAAGAGGAATTCCCATTATTATGGGCTGTATAGTGGTAACTTCTCAATAAGTCCGTGCAGATTATTGGACACAGATAAACACAGAAACACACAGATTTTCTTTGTCTTTTATCTGCGTACGAAGTCTGCGTTTATCTGCGTCCAATTAGTATCTGCTCCCAGGGTATCGCATCTACTGTGTTGCCTGATGCTTGAAATAGACGCTTGAAGTACAGCAAGTACGCCTGCCTGTTCTCCATCTTGTGTCTGCAGCGCCCTGTAAGCATTTACAGGAGAATTTGCACGGACTTATTGAGAAGTTACGTATAGTGAGCATGCAGACATGAACCTTTCTTGTGAAAACAGGGCATTTAGAGAGAAAAAAATACTCCTTGTGGATGATGAGCCTCTTAACATTAAGGTCATGAGCCAGATACTCAGGGATACCTACAGGCTCATGGTGGCCACAGGTGGTCATGAGGCATTGAAGTGTGCGGCATCGCCGCAGCCTCCTGACCTGATTCTGCTGGACCTGATAATGCCCGGCATGGATGGAGTGGAGGTATGCAGGCAGCTCAAGGCATCAGAAACCACAGCAGATATTCCCGTAATCGTTGTGACAGGCAAGGCTGAGGAGGATGAGATTACAGAGGCCATGCAGGCAGGTGCTGCTGACTTCATAAGAAAACC
>WFRQ01000286.1 GCA_015486425.1 Deltaproteobacteria bacterium
AAGCGTATCTCAAAATATCGTGAAGTGGGGATAATATTGGCCACCAGCAGATCGAGTTCTTTTTTGTTGATGGATATATCTTTTTCTTTTTTTTCGTTTTCTGCCATGAGCCTTCTCTCGTTGGATGATATGGATTCTCAGGATTAAATATAACAATCAGGTACAGGTTTGACAAGCGATTACAAAATATGGGGCGTGTGCACTGCTGAAGTCACTAAATATCTTCACAAAGACAGGGATAGGATGAAATTATACTTCTTGCTTGATAAATTATGCGTTTCCGGCTTAAATTAAAATCATTGTTGGTGGCATAAACTATGCCTCGAATTTACCGGCATGGGAAAATACATCGGATAGATGGCCGAATGGCTTGCTGTGTGCGGGAATCAATTGTGGGTGATGACCTCCCCGCCGATATCCACTCTGTGACATAGAAGGCCGGGGCCGCTCACATGGTCATGCCCTTAAAACTGAACGTATCTACTCACAGGGTACCGCATCTGCTGCGTTGTCGGGGGCTCGAAGTACAGGAAGTACGACTTCGCCCCCTCCGCCTTGCATCTGCAGCACCCCCTGAGCAGATACGTGTCAAGGAAAAAATTGTTGTGTGAAAAGCGACTTTTCGTTACGGGAATTCATCCTTATAGGGGGTAGTTACTTTTATGCTTAGGGGCTGTTCAAAAATAAGTTGGATGATGGCGCGCTCAGATTTGGGTCAGGCTGAGTTGAACTGATTGAGCAAAACCGCAGGCGTAGCCGGGCTACGTTGAGGATTTTGTGATTAAAGTTCGGCTCAGGATGGCCTAAAGATGAGATGCGAAATCGGCAAATTATTTTTGGACAGTCCCTTAAGTTAAGCTGGCAGGAAAGGCGCTTCAGAGCAACATTATTGCTGAATTGAGCGTTTCAATAGTTTGAAGAATGTTTTCTTCATGATATTAAAAAATACAAAAAATCTGGAACTTATATGAAAAATTTAAAAGGCTCTGAAATACGGGGGCTCTTTCTTGAATATTTTGAGAAGCATGGGCACAGGATAGTGCCAAGCTCGTCGCTTGTACCTGCAGATGATCTATCGCTCCTGTTTACTAATGCCGGGATGGTACAGTTCAAGCAGGTGTTCCTTGGAGAAGAGACACGGCCCTACAAACGGGCAACCACCAGTCAGAAGTGTGTCCGGGCTGGCGGCAAACACAATGACCTTGAAAATGTGGGTTATACCGCCAGACATCATACATTTTTCGAGATGCTGGGCAACTTCTCTTTTGGAGATTACTTCAAGCGTGATGCCATAGCGTTTGCCTGGGAATTTCTAACTGAGGTTCTGGAGCTTCCAAAGGAAAAATTGTGGGCCACAGTATTTGAGAATGATGACGAGGCTGCTGCCATGTGGCCTGAGATAACCGGCATTCCTGCTGAAAGGGTCGTGCGCCTTGGCGAAGATGACAACTTCTGGGCCATGGGCGACACCGGGCCCTGTGGTCCCTGTTCCGAGATACTTATTGATCAGGGTGAGGAGATTGGCTGCGGTCGACCTGACTGCAGGGTTGGATGTGACTGTGACAGGTATCTGGAAATATGGAACCTTGTGTTCATGCAGTTTTTCAGGGATGAGAGCGGTAAAATGACACCCCTTCCTGACCCATGCATAGACACCGGCATGGGCCTTGAGCGTATAGCAGCGGTATGTCAGGGCAAGGTAAATAATTTTGATACGGATATCTTTGCGGCCATCATGAAACATCAGGAACTGCTTTCAGGTGTCAGGTATGGTGCGGCCCCTGGTACAGACATTGCCATGAGGGTGATAGCAGACCATGCCAGGGCCTCTGCATTTCTCATAGCTGATGGTGTAATTCCATCCAACGAGGGCCGTGGCTATGTGCTCAGACGCATTATCAGGCGTGCTGTGCGCTATGGCAGGGTGCTTGGTCTTGAGGAGCCGTTTATGGCATCTGTTGCCTCTGTTGTGTGTGATGACATGGGAGATATCTATCCTGAGCTTGTCAAATCCAGGGATTTCATGAATCAGCTCCTTGAGAACGAGGAGACCCGTTTTGCTGAAACCCTTGAGACAGGTCTTAAGATACTTGATGAGCGTATTAAGGAACTGAAAGAGAAAAATGAACAGAGGCTGCCAGGCGATTTTGTCTTCAAACTCTACGATACATACGGCCTTCCCGTTGATATTGTTCAGGATGTTGTAAAGGAACAGGGTACTGACCTTGACAGGGAAGGGTACAGAAAGGCAAGGGAAGAACAGAGGCTACGTTCCAAAAGCGCTCATCACGGAACTGTTACTGAAAAACTTCCTGATATATACAGGCAGCTACTGTCCCAGGGAAAGGGTATATCATTTTCAGGTTATGAAACCCTTGCTGATACATCTGAAATTCTTGCCCTTGTGGCAGACGGCCAGGCAGTGGATACAGCTCAAAAGGGATGGCAGGGTGAGCTTGTGGCAGCAGTTACACCTTTTTATGCGGAATCAGGCGGTCAGAAGGGTGATACCGGCGTGGTGACCGGCCCTGAAGGTACTGCAGAGGTAATGGATACTGTAAAACGCGGCGACCTTGTGGTGCACATGGTACGTATAACAGAGGGGAGCATGCGTACAGGTGAGACAGTCCGCCTGCAGGTTACAGAGGGCAGGCGCATGGATATTGCCCGCAATCATACAGCCACTCACCTGCTTCATGCAGCGCTTCGCCATGTGCTTGGAGACCATGTCAAGCAGTCCGGTTCACTGGTAGCCCCTGATCATCTCCGTTTTGATTTCACTCACTTTTCAGGTGTCTCCATGCAGGAGCTTCAGCAGGTGGAAGACCTTGTCAACGAGAAGATTCGTTCCGACCTGCCGGTGATGACTGAGGTGCTGTCACGGGATGAGGCCGTAGAGAGAGGGGCAACAGCTCTGTTTGGTGAGAAGTACGGCGATGAAGTACGTGTGGTCAATATCCCTGAATTCAGCATGGAGCTGTGCGGCGGTACTCACCTTGACAGGACCGGGCAGGCAGGATTTTTTAAAATAACTTCAGAGTCAAGTGTTTCCGCAGGACTCAGGCGCATAGAGGCATGCACCGGCAGAGGGGCGGTTGGTCTGGTACATCAAATGGAGAACACTATCTCTGAAATTGCAGCCTGTCTGAAATGTCCGGAAACCGCGGTAAGAGACAAGGTGGATGCCATGGCTTCAAGGGTGAAGCAGCTTGAAAAAGAGCTTCAGGCAGCCCTTACCTCAAAGGCCGCTGCGGGAATTGATGATATACTTGAAAATGCGAAAGAGATAAATGGCATAAATGTGGTGGCCGCGGTTGTGGATGTGCCTGATGCAAAGGCCCTCAGGGAAGCTGGGGACAGGCTCAGGGACAGGCTCCGCTCAGGCGTTGTGCTGCTCGGGTCTGCCAGTGGCGACAAGGCACTGCTGCTTTGTGTTGTCACAAAGGATATCGCAGGCAAGAAGTGTCACGCAGGGAAAATCATAAAGGAAGCCGCTGCTGTTGTTGGCGGAGGCGGAGGCGGACGGCCTGATATGGCACAGGCAGGAGGCAGCAGGCCTGACAGGCTGGAAGAGGCTGTCAGCAAGGTTTATGAACTGGTGTGAGTTTCTGTCATATAACCTGTTTTGATGTCGATAAATATCGAGGATATAAAAACTGCTGTACGTTCAGTATGCCAGAATTACAGAGGAATAATAGCTGCATGGATATTCGGTTCTGCTGCAGGAGACAGTATGAAACCGGACAGTGATATAGATGTTGCGCTTCTGATTACCGACAACATGCTTCACCATGACAATTATTTTGATCTTCTTGGTTTTATGTCCGATCTTGAGAAACAGACGCAGAAACGTATCGATGCTGTGATTCTCAACCGTGCCGGAGAACTTCTTAAATATGAAGTGCGGAAAAAGGGCATCCTGGTTTATGAAACTGATCCTGCTGCGAGGAAAGCATTTGAGGTCACCAGCCGAAAAAAATATGAAGATTTCATGTTCATGCACCGTCGGTATGTAGAAAAAGTTCTTTATGGCATGGCAGACGATAGTGATCTCCATGGTTGATCTGCAGCTTGCCGAGAGAATTTTAAATGATATTCGCGAGAACATCCGCGATCTTCGTAGCGCTGACGATATATCATGGGAAGTTTATATGCAGGATAAACGCAGCCGCAGATTTGTTGAAAGAACTCTTCATATTACAGTTGAGGGCATGATTGATCTGGCGCAGCATATTATTTCTGATGAAAAATTGCGGGAGCCGTTAAACTTCAGAGATGCCTTTCTGGTGCTGGCTGAAGAGGGAATTATCTCGCGAAAGAATCTTCCTGTTTATGAGAAGATGGCATCCTTTCGTAATTTAATCGTTCATTATTATGAAAAGATAGATAATGAGATCGTTTTTGGCATATTCAAACGCAATTTGTCTGACTTTGAATTGTTTGTAAATGAAATATCCCGTTACCTGAAAGACAACACGATTGCGAAACAAAACAAGACTTAAGGGGCTGTCCAAAAATAAGTTGGATGATGGCGCGCTCAGATTTGGGTCAGGTTGAGTTGAACTGACCCAGCAAAACCGCAGGCGTAGCCGGGCTACGCCTCAGGATTTCGTGATTGAAGTTCAGCTCAGGATGGCCTGAAGATGAGATGCGAAATCGGCAAGTTATTTTTGGACAGTCCCTAAGTTGAGCGTCAGGTAAAAATAATCGTTTAACTGTTACAAATCTACAACTGCAGCCCGAGGATAGGGCTGAATTACACAAGGAGGAGCGCCGCATGAACGAACTTAAGGACTATCAGAGTGATGAGGGTTTCCTGTTTGAAATAGTAAATGCGGTGCCCTCAGGCATATTTGTCACTGACCTGGAGCATAACATTCTTATAATCAACAAGGCGGCTGCCGAAATGGTAGGCCTTACCCCAGGACAGTGTTTTGACCGCAAATGCTTTGACATTTTCAACACGGCAATGTGCGGCACTGACCAGTGTACCTGCAAGGTGGCCATTAAAAACAACAGGGTAAATCAGGGCCAGACCACGCTTCATATTGACAAGGGTGAACTGGCCATTGAGTATGCCAGCCGACCCTTGAGGAACCATGAGGGAAAGATAATCGGATGTGTTGAGCACTTTATTGATATTTCCGCCAGGGTGGCCCAGGAGGAGCTTATTCTCAAACAGCAGGAGGAGCTTCTTCAGAAACGGGAAGAGGATATCCACCATCTGCAGGAGGAAATACTGGAACTTTCCACTCCTGTAGTGGAGGTGTGGGAGGGCGTTCTTGCCCTTCCCCTGATAGGTACTCTTGACAGTCACAGGGCGAGAAGCGCCATGGAACTTCTGCTTGATGCCATAGAAAGGACCCGTTCACCATTTGTAATAATTGATATTACAGGTGTTCCCACAGTTGATACTGAGGTGGCCAACCATCTGCTGCAGACAGTTGATGCCGTGCGTCTTATGGGAAGTGAGGCAGTTCTCACAGGGGTATCCACACATATAGCACTGACCATGGCCCACCTTGGTGTGGAACTTGGCACCATAAAGGTAAGAAGTCGCATGGCGGATGCACTGCATCTTGCAATAAGTGAACTTCACAGGCGCAAGGCTGAAGCTCCGCTGACAGAGCTTATTTTGCGGGATGCTGCCAAGGAATAAGTCGAATTTTCCAGGTCCATGATTCCCTTTTCCATATTTCCCATGCATGATGTGATAATGGTCTCAATCCAGGAGGAGATTGATGACCGTTACATCGCAATGCTTGTACAGGAACTCAGTACCATGGTTCAGAACATACATGTGAGCCATGTTGTTATTGATTTTCACGAGGTAGAGGCAGTTGATACCTATCTTGCCGGTGAAATCGAGAAACTTGCGTCAACACTTTCCTTCCTGATGGCTGATACCATTGTGGTAGGGCTTTCTGTGCCTGTAGTCCTGACACTGCTGGACTTTGGCATACGATTCCACGGTGTGGAATTCGCACTTGATGTTGAGCAGGCCCTGGCAAGAATCAGGGATTCAGAACCTCTCGATGTGACTGATATTGATTCAGATATCTCCCTGCAGGAAGAATGTTTTCATATGAGCAATCCTGCAGGATCTTCATAGTGAAACTGTAACGCATGTCTATTGACAATATACGTTACTGCGCTCCGGTAAGCAGGGCCACTGGCCTTACGCCTGTAAGGGTAATGGCCAGGTCCCTGTTCAGAAGGCTCGGAACAGGCAGCATGGGGCAAACGGAGTTACTTGTACTTATCAATGAGCTTGCCAACAACATTATCCGTCATGGTGGAAGTGGAGAGATATGCATATTCCCTCTTGTGACAATGGGTCATTCGGGATTTTTTATCCGGGCCACTGACACAGGGCCTGGCATAAAGGATCTTCAGAAGGCCATGGAACCAGGCCAGTCCGAGGATAACGGCCTGGGATTGGGGCTTAGCGCAATTAATAACCTTGCAGATGATGTGAGGATTTCCAGCAGGATCAATGGCGGTACCCAGGTCGAGGTCTGGAAATGGCTGATCTGAACAGACAGCCGGTATGGCGACATTTCCCTGTTTCGTCTCCTGCTGATGTGCTGATAGTGCGTCGCGCAGTTGATAAAATCGCGCAAAGGCTTGGATTTGCCTCTATGAGACAGGCAGAGGCCGTGCTCGCAGCAAGTGAGTTGGCCCAGAACCATGTTAACAGCAGAACACTGCATGGCCGCATGGCAATTGGGGGCCTTTTCTGCGGGCAGGCTGCCATGCTGACCATTGTTTCCGTGGATCAGGGGCCTGGAATAGATGACGTCAGCATAGCTCTGATGGACGGAAATACCACAGGCGTCAGCTATGGTAATGGTCTTGGCACTGTCAGGCGGCTTTCTGATGATTTTGCAATATGTTCCGGAACCTATGGGGCATTGCCCTGCGGTTCATGGCCTGATTCCATATATAGATCAGGACAGGATTCTGATAATGGCTCCAAACCTGCAGGCACAATGGTTGCGGCATCTTTCTGGTGGCCAAGACAGGAAGTGATTCTTCCTGACAATATCAGCCTTTCTGCCTTGATAGCGCCTAAGGCAGGGGAGAGTTTCTGCGGAGACGGTGTTCACGTCATTACACGTAATAATTTTTCAAGGATAGTTTTGATGGACGTTCTTGGCCATGGTCCGGAAGCAGCAGAATCTGTGGCCATTGCCAATGATATCCTTGATGTTTCAGAGCCAGGTGAAGAATTGACCCAGGTCATCTCCCACCTTGACAGAGGGCTTGCATCCCGGCGCGGCCTTGCAGGTATTTTCATGAAGATTGATACAGATGCAGGAGTTGTGCAGACCTGCGGCGTGGGCAATATCAGTGCGTGTTTTTTTGACAGCACCAGGCAGCTTCCCGTAACCTGCCTTTCCGGGGTTATTGGACAGAACTTCAACTGCAGGAGGCTCATGGTTCAGGATTTTATCTTCAGCCATGAGCTGACCTGTGTAATTTTCTCCGACGGCCTTACTGCAACCAGGCTCTTCAAGGAATTCTCCAATGATGATCCCCCTCTGTTCTCCAGCTATATTGCCTTTGAAAGTGCTGTATCAGGGACGGATGACGCATCGATTATTGTCTGGAAATGGCTGAAAAAATAAAGAACAGGCTGCATATTCTCACCCTGGTAATAAAAAATCGCAGGGATATTCCGCGTGTTCGCTCCAAGGCCAAGCACCTTGGAGAACTGTGCAGAATGGACCGTGTGGACAGGGTCAGGCTCGCTGTTTCCGCATCAGAAATGGCCCGCTATCTTCTGGAGCATTCAGGCGGAGGTACAGTTTCATTCCTGCTTGTATGCTGCAGTAACACCTGTACTGCAATGAAGGACTGTGCAGGCATTATGCTGGAATTCCAGGGGCGGCACATTTCCAGGGAAAAAGATGAGGGAAAAAAAGACGGAAATGAGATGCCAAGGCTGTATACCTCACCGCCTATTGAAACCAGAATGCCATTTGCAGGTATCAGAAAGGCAATGGACAGCCTGAAAATAATAAGTCAGGGCATGAGGGAGCCTGTCAATGTAGAGATGGTCAAGTGGGGGGTACGCAAGTCCTGGAAAGAACTGGCGGAATCAAACCAATTTTTAAAGAAAAAGCTGTTTCGTGACGCTGAAGAGTCGTTTGTAGCAAATCTCAGGGCCAAGCATGAAGAGGTGCTGAAGCTGTTAGATGAACTGTCCCTGAAAAACCGGGAGCTGGACAGAGCGAACAGTGAACTCATGCAGCTCAGCAATGATCTTGAGACCCTTACCCATGAACGTACCATGTCCGAAATTGCACTAAAGGTAGCTGACAGGATCAGAAACCCTGCCACCGCCATAGGTGGTCTTGCACTTATTCTTCTTAAAAAAGCACCAGATGACAGTGGGTTACGTGAAAAACTTCAGGCTATTTTTCAAGAAGCCAAGCGCCTTGAGAAGATAGTGAAGGATTTTGATTCACTGGCCAACGTAAAGAACAGGGCATTTGAGAAAATGGATCTGCGCGAAGTTGTCAGCAGCGTGCTTGATACCCTGGGCCCGAGTTTTGAGCAGAAAAATATCACACCGCGTATCAAGATGACTGAAGACCCGGTAACAGTGCTGATCAATCCCCAGACCATTAAGGTGGCCCTGCTTCATATCCTGAGAAACGCCATAGAGGCCTCTTCCCGTGATGGTATCATTGAGGTAACGGTATGGCGCCGAGACGGTCAGCCTTTTATTTCAGTAAAGGATTTCGGCCCTGGTGTCAGCAGTGACGTTATGGAAAAGCTCTTCAGGACCTCTGTCACCACCAAGGCAACCGGCACAGGCATGGGCCTTATTACAGTGAAACAGATAATGGACGAACACAAGGGGAGCATTGAAATAAACAGCGGCAAGGAACACGGGCCGGGAACAGAAGTGATACTCCTCTTCCCAGTGAGGTGGGGAGAGTAAACTTTTTTGTTGCACCGCCTGGTTTGAAACCCTTAATTTTATCCAAAAATAGCTCAAAGCTCGAAGCTGAAAGCTCAAGGCTCAAAGCTGAAAGTCTCAAAAGACACAAAAGCTGAACCGCTGAACGCTAAGAACGCAAAGGTTTTTTGCTGGTTCCCAAACTCCAGTTTGGGAACCACAAACCGGAAGCTCCTGCTTCCCTTGTGCTCATACAATGTCACACGCAGCAAGAGCGGATTTTCATGTTTGGGGATGACAAGTGCCCCTGTAATGAG
>WFRQ01000287.1 GCA_015486425.1 Deltaproteobacteria bacterium
AGGCGGTTGTCAAGGTACCAGGCATATATCAGCCCGAACAGGAGTCCTGGCGGGGTAAAACCCTCTCTGCCGTTGATAAGTCGCGTATAGTAAAGACTTTTTTCTGACGCACGATTCATACGTGCAAGCACAAGGTACTGATGAAGCTCAGCGTCTGAAAGAAAACCTGTTCTCTTTTCCCCCGGCATCACCTCAAGCTGAAACACCTTGCCTAACAGCCTGCCCTCCTGTTCAAGGAGGACCACTGATTTTGAACGTGCGTAGTTTCCCAGCAGTGACTCCCCAAGTGCAACAAGAAAGGCAGTCTCAAGTGGATACCTGCGGCTCACCACATCCCTTCTCATCTTGATAAGGCTGTCATCAGGGTCAAAAAAAGAAAGAATATTGTCCCATTCCTGACTTCTTGTCCACTCATCAGGTTGGACCAGTTCAATACCTTTTATGAATTGCAGATGTTCAGGCAGTATGTCCTTGTGATGCCAGAAAAATTCAACCAGTTCAGGCTTTATGCTATCAGGCACACGGAGACTCTCAAGACGTTTTTTGATGGCTGCAAATCTTTCACACATGACCATACCGCCTACAATGGTATGATGCCTTGTATGAACCGCAGGCAGGATGAAGGGATCCTGTCGGGCAAGTTCCAAATGCTCTCTTGCGGCCCAGATCGTCTGAATGGCAATGGAAAACGCACCGGGATCATGCTGCACAACCCGCCTTTCCCTCAGAGCCTTTTCTGAAAAAATACTTGCCTCCACAGATTTTAACCCCTGGGCCTCTACCCCAAGGGTATCAAGATATATGGGTATCTTGTCCTCAACTGCGTAACTCTGAAGGATACTGCCAGGTATATCCTTAAGGCCCAGCACAAGCACCTGCTGGAAAAGGTCCTTCACTCCCCCAGGGATATTGCGGCTGTAGGCAGCAACAAGGTCAGATACATAAAAGCGTCTTCCTGGATCATCACGGGATATGTCGGTTTCCCCTTCCTGGGCCCAGAGGTTTGCAACAAGTATCTTGAGCGCCCTGGTATTTTGTCTGATAGCCTCGGCTATCCCTGGTACGTGCAGTATGGGGATAATGCTTGTAAAGAGGCTTCCAGGGGCAAAGACCAGGATATCCGCCTGTTGCACTGCCTGAGTTACATGATCCGGCACCTCAGGCTCCTTTGCGAACTGCACAAAAACCCGATCAATGGGATACCCCCGCCGTGTAACAGAGGATTTATGCTCACCGGTAACCAGCACCCCGTTTGAATAAAGCACCTGAAGCCGTGCAGGGGTGGTGGAGCATGGAAGCACGGCAAGGGGATCAGCGCCTATAAGCTCTGCCACATGGCTGATTCCCTTTACAGTTGCCGATCCGTTAACTTCCCGGGAATCATCAGGAACATACTGATATATTGAGGAAACAAGAATGAGATTCCCAAGGCACTGACTTCTTTTCAAAAGACCCTTGAAAAACTCAGAGGAAAACAGCCTTGAGACAAGTGCAACAAGGCCCTCACACATGGCATCAGGCACATGGTCAGGATGAAACCCGGCGTCCCTCAACAAAGCCTCAGAAGACACAGGTGGCACTGTGAATCTGTAATTAAACAGGGCATGCAGACAAGTTACCGCTGTAAGTGCCTCACTCCGGGTCAATCCATAACGTTGATAAAGAAATCTTTTCTGAACCGAGGAGAGCAGCACATGCCTGATATCACCAAGCGCTATAACAGGCAGGTCCTTCAGCAGCTCTCCTGTGGAACCGCCGTCATCAGTTATACAGGTAATTGCCCTTGTCTCAGGGAATATGTTTTTCAGGCCCTCAAAAGGGGATGACGGCCATGAAGAACGCCTGCTGTCACCACCAATAATATTTGACAGTCCTGTGCCGCCTCCAAACACTGCAACTTTTACGTCTGATGTGTCGGTATTTCTTATAATGTCTGCAAGCTCATCAAGCTTGGATGCAATATCTACAGGAAGGCCTGAAGCAGGGCCGTACATCACAAGCTCGATCAGCTTTTCTGCCAGGTCCTCGCGCGGCACAAGGTCCATAGGGGTTATGGACGTGGTAGATATGCTGCGAAGGCATGAACCTATATTTCTGTCTGATGCCATTTTATCTATGGATGAACCAAACTTTCGTATTGCACCGCACAAACTGTGCAGATACCCCTTAACTGTTTAAACGAAATTTAGCAGCCTCTGCGGCAAGCCATGTGCCAAGCTCTTCAGCCGCCTTTAAAACCGCAGAGTTAAGGGCGGAAACCGCATGTTCCGCATCGGTTTCCTCTGCAGACACAGTAGCGGCAATCTCTTTGCAGGCCACCAGCCTGCCGGA
>WFRQ01000288.1 GCA_015486425.1 Deltaproteobacteria bacterium
CAGACATGGTCATGCTCTACTGTGAGCCACCCTGTATGGTTTAAATTCACAGCAGCCACTGACGGCATCGCCACTTTCTCCACATGCCATTCAGCCACCAGCTATGACACTGTTATCAACGCGGTGAACTCCTGCAGCGGCATGACATTACAGCTTGGATGCAATGATGACATGCAGGGCTGCGATGTGAATAACCACGCATCTGAAGTCTCTTTTTCAGTCAGCGCGGGCCAGGAATATTTTGTGGCAGTTGGTTCTTACGATGAACAGGCTGCAGGATGCCTTGGCGTACGCCTCACTCTTGAGGAGTGTTCAGGAGACGGAAACTGCGATGACCATAACCCATGCACCCTTGATCGGTGCGAATCCGGAAGTTGCTCAAACACCCCGCTTCCTTCAGGGACCTCATGCCCTGACGGCCTATTCTGTAACGGTGAGGAAACATGTAATGGTGAGGGAATATGCCAGGATGGTGACGCGCCGTGCGGCAGTTGGGAGGTATGCAACGAAGATGAACAGCGCTGTGAACCTGCAACTGTCACTGTGCCCGATGTAACAGGAAGGGGCCTGCAGGAAGCCGAAGCAATAATAGCAGAGGCCGGGCTTGAGGTGGGAGGTGAGGGACATGCCTACGATGATGAAGTGCCCCAGGGACATATCCTGTCACAGGAGCCCGGGGCCGGTGCCCCGGTTCCTGCAGGGACCCTGATAAACCTTGTTATCTCCCTGGGACAGCCTGACGAAAACAGCTTTGTCCACGAGGTGGATGCAGACCTTCACCCTGCAGTTTCCAGCCTTCCTGTTGGTGATGGGGAACCTCCACGCCGGGTGGCTGCAGTCCTTGGGCCAGGTGATATCCAGGAAGACATGGTTGTGGACGAGGTGATTCTTTATGCGCCTGCCCCGCAGGTTTTAAATGATTTTATCAATACATACCACGCGGCTGTAATTTCCGGAGGGGCGCTTCCAGCCCCTCCTGAGTCAGTGGAGCCGGATGCAGTGCGGCATGAGTACTCGGATTCTGATTATTACCTGCTGAGGGTAGATCTTTCAAAGGCTGACCTCAGTGACCTGGCCTTATGGATGGAAGGGCTTGGCATCAAGGGCCATTTCAGCTTTTCCAGTGATGATGCCGTGCGGCTTGGTGCGGTGCTTGCAAAATCCGCGGCTGTGGACAACTTCGCGGTTTCCCCCAACCTGGTTGGGTCCATCCCTGGCAGCGACTGTGTTTTGAGCAAAACCGAAGAGTACAGCACCGGCGTTTCAGGAACACAGTGGGCAAACGCCTTCGATTTTCCCCAGCTTAAAGATCCCGAGTTTCAGGTAACAAGGGCGTGGCAGTACGTTGACCTTCTGAATCTAAACAGCAAGAAGGTGAATCTTGCCATAGTGGACTCAGGTTTCTCATTCAACAACGACTTCCCACCAAAACAGGCCGTGCCGCAGTATGACTTCAAAAACGGAACATACAGTGTTGACGGGCAGCAAAACCCTTATCCATGCGGAGGAAGCGGGCCAGGATGTACGTGGCATGGCTCGGAATCGTTCAGCGTTGCAGCAGCCGCGATTGACAACCGTTTCGGTTCCGCAGGCACAGGGGGAAACGTGGCGGTGCCCTACCTTTTTCGTCATGACAACACCCTCAAGCGTGTAATGCTTGCCATTGACACGGCGGTTTACTGGGGGGCTGACGTGATAAACGCAAACTGGGATGCCGAGTGCGGCTGGTGGTGCAGATCATTCAGCTCAGACTACAGCTACACCAAGGACGTCCTTTCCAGAGTGAGGAGCTCAAATGTGTTTCTTACTGTGCCTTCAGGAAACAACGCCTATGATCTTGGCGGGCACCACCTGGTTCCCTGCGAGCTTAGCGGAAGCACGTGCGTGGGCGGGATTGATCTTGCCACCAAGGATGTTGCGGCCCAGAGCAACTACGGTTCATGGGTGGAAACCTATGCGCCCTTTAACAATGTCCTTGCCACCCCTGTCCCTGGAATCAGCACCCCGTACTCATGGTTTGGCGGCACCTGTGCGGCAGCCCCTTTTGTGGCGGGCATAGGAGCCATGATGAAATACGTAAACCCCGGCCTGTCCCTTAATGATCTCAGGAGCATACTCGTATTCAACAACTGCAACACAAGAAACGATCCCCGCATCGGAACCATACGTTACGTGAACGCTTATGAGGCAGTAAGGGAGAGCGCCAGTCGCGCGGGTTTAAGCCCTGCGGGAGACAGATTTGAGCCAAATGACATGGAAAGTCAGGCAGTGACAATAAATCCCGGCACCATCAGCGCCACCATTTTTCCTGGCGATGTGGATTTTTATACCTTCAGCACATCTGACTTTACAGATCTGCAGCTTGTGGTGAGTTTCAAGGAGCGGATCAGCGCCATTAACAGGCTTTACGCAAGCCTTGACGGGGAATACGGAACGGACGGCGCGGGTAGTGTTAATCTGAGCAAAAACATGCTTCCTCCCGGCACACACGTCCTGAGTGTATGGGGCGGCAGTGAGGCCATCAACTGCTATACCGTCCAGTTCAGTTCCACACCCTCTGCAATTTTTCCGGACAGGTATGACGATGAAACCCCGGCAGGAGAGCAGAGAAACGACAGTTTCAATACCGCTGCGGTTATCCCGGATATTGTAAAACCTTACGGCCTGCTCTACTCCCTGTTGATAGACAGGCTTAACCATGACAAGACCGGAGACACGGACTTCTTCACCATACAGCTTGATCAGCCACAGGGCCCATTTGGAGAGCCCGAGTGCTGCAGCACCCTGGATCAGTACACAACCCAGGGCCATCTGCATCTGATGGTTGAGCCCCTTTCCAACGTAATCCGTCCCTTTGACATCAGTGTGTATGGAAATGACGGCACCCTTTTGGGCTCGAAACATGGCCTTGATTATGTGCTGGAGTGTCCGCATGACCAGTTCCCTGACGGCAGGATAACCTTTTCCGTGCACGATCCTGCAGGCCGCAATTTCTATGACATTGCCCTTTATTACAGGAGGTGCAACACAAGGATACTCCCGGACTGGACTCTTGAGTACGAAAGGCCGCCCTTCTACAGGGAAATTCCTGATTTTATTCCAGCTACCCAGTGGATTTTCCCAGGAGACCCCGCTATACGCGACCGTGTTTTCAGTGGTGAGCAGATAGAGGACTTTGCCCCTGAATACCTGATATTTGACCAGATTTCCACAGGCCCCTACGTCATGGACCTTGGTTTCCCCACAGGCGGCGATCTGGAGATTACACTGCTTGATCAGCAGGGTGAAGTGGTATCAACAGCCGCCTGGCTTGACGAAATGCCTTGCAAACGATTGAAAGTCGAAGCGCTTATGCCAGGCACCTATTTTCTGCGTATCACAGGTCAGCAGTTCGGGGTGCCGTGCATACTGAGCAACATGGCCACAGACGCTGAAGAAGTGGCTTCAGAGTTTGGACGGATAGAGTGCAGCGGCTCATGCATATCTGATTTTGATCATGACAATGATGTGGACGGCGGGGACCTGGCAGCCTTTATCCACGTATTTGAACAGGTGTCCGGTCCGTAAAAAATGAACAGGGTCTCAGTAACAGGAAAGTGAGGCGTTGTCTGCTTATAGGTGTTTAAATAAAAACAGCAGTGCAGTATGCAGATTATACAACAGGGAGTGAATAAAAATGTGCAAAAATTTCGGTAAATCCTTTTTTTTAAACCAGAAAAAATCTGTCAGATTATCAGCATGCTGCTTACTTCTTGCCGTGCTGCTTGCCATTGCAGGCGCAGGTGCCGCATACGGCGCTTGCATATTTACTGAACCCGCCTCCAACATCTGCTCAGCTCCCCGTATTATTGACGGCACGCCAGGGCAGCACGTTGTGCTCATGGACGCTGCCAGCGCCACAGATACCAACACTCTGTGCTCAAAAAATGCTGGCCACATAGTCTATTTTTCCATTACTCCGCAGCAGGACGGCTGGATAACGGTGAGTACCTGTCATCCAATGACCATGTATGACACAGTGCTTGAGGTGGCTTCAGGCGTGGAATTTTGTGAAAGAGGCACTGTTGTTGCCTGCAATGATGACAGCGGAGATGAATACTGCGGGAGCG
>WFRQ01000289.1 GCA_015486425.1 Deltaproteobacteria bacterium
ACACAGAGCTCTATGGACGCACTCGGCTCTGGCGAACTCGAGGGCGACGCGGGGTTATGTGCGCGGCATAGAAGTGGGACACATATTCAAGCTCGGCACCAAGTACAGTGAGGCCCTTGGAGCAAAATTCCTTGATTCAAACGGCAGGGAGCATCCCATAATCATGGGTTGCTATGGCATAGGCCTTGGCCGTACTGTGGCAGCAGCAATAGAACAGAATCATGATGAAAAGGGCATTGTTTTCCCACGTCCCGTAGCGCCTTTTGATATCATTATCTCTCTGCTTGATGAGAGAGACAGGGAGCTTTGTGCTGTTGCCGAAGATATGGCTTCCATGCTTGAGAAGGACGGGTTTGAGGTGCTTCTTGATGACAGAAAGGAACGTCCAGGCGTAAAGTTCAAGGATTCCGAGCTCATAGGCATACCTGTCAGGGTTACCATAGGGAAAAAATTCAAAAAGACAGGCGAGGTTGAAGTTACGCCAAGGGCAACTGGAGGCACAGTGAATGTTCCAGTGAGCAATGCAGTATCAACTATAAAGGATATGTTTTAACAGGGCTGGCGCAACTGGCATAAGAGTAATTGAGCATCAGATGATCCGAATAAACGACATACTGGACCAGGTCCATTCCTACATGCCTGACGTGGATACCAGTCTTATCCAGAAGGCATACATATATTCGGCCAAGGTCCATGCCGGGCAGACGCGCCTTTCAGGTGAACCCTATCTCTCGCACCCCCTTGCCACGGCCTTTATCCTGGCACAGCTCAAGCTGGATGTTGCCAGTATCGCGGCTGGCCTTCTTCACGACACCATTGAAGATACCCTCACCACCTTTAAGGAAATAGAAGAGATGTTCGGCACGGATGTGGCCGAAATTGTAGATGGTGTCACCAAGATCAGCCAGATAGAATTCCAGAGCAAGATACACAAGCAGGCGGAAAATATTCGAAAAATGATCCTTGCCATGTCCAAGGATATCCGTGTACTGCTGGTAAAACTTGCTGACAGGCTCCACAACATGCGTACCCTCAATTTTCAGAGGGAGGAAAAACAGGTAAAGATTGCCAGGGAGACCCTTGATATTTACGCGCCCCTTGCAAGCCGTCTCGGTATTGACTGGATAAAGCGTGAACTGGAAGACCTGTCATTCTCCTACATCTATCCTGCGGAATACGAGGCCCTGTCCAAAGAAGTGGAGGCAAGGCTTGGGCAGCGAAAGGCATATGTTGAGGAGGTCAAGGAGATAATTTCCCGCAAGATGGCTGAATACGGCCTGTCCTGCCATGTGCTTGGACGCCCTAAGCATCTATTCAGCATCTTCAGAAAGATGCGCAGGCGTAACGTAACACTTGATGAAATATATGACCTTATTGCATTTCGCATAATTCTGAACACGCCAAAGGAGTGTTACGAGGCCCTGGGCATAGTTCACTCGGTCTGGAAGCCTGTGCCTGGCCGTTTCAAGGACTATATCAGTCTTCCAAAGGCCAACATGTACCAGTCGCTGCACACAACTGTCATAGGCCCCTATGGCGAGCGCATGGAGATACAGATACGCACTGAGGAGATGGACAGGATAGCCAGCGAAGGTATTGCGGCACACTGGCTCTACAAGGAAGGCAAGGTAGTTCAGAAGGAGCAGGCCAAGCAGTTTGACTGGCTCACACAGCTCATGGAGTGGCAGAAGGAGCTGGAAGACCCGCGTGAATTCCTGGAATCCGTTCGCATGGACCTGTTCCCAAACGAGGTCTACGTGCTCACCCCTGACGGCGAAATCAAGGAGTTCCCCAGCGGGGCTACTCCCATTGATTTTGCGTATGCCATCCACACCGAGGTAGGTCATCACTGCGCAGGGGCAAAGGTCAATGGCCGCATGGTTCCTCTGAAGTACGAGCTTCAAAACGGTGACGTAGTTGAGATTATAACGTCAAAACACCATGTTCCCAGTCGTGACTGGCTGAAAATAGCCAAGACAAGCAGGGCAAGGGCCAGGATCAGGCAGTGGATAAAGACAGAGGAACGTGAGAAGAGCCTTGCCCTTGGGCGGGAACTCTGTGCCAGGGAATTCAGAAAGCACCGGCTTGATTTTAATGAATTCGTTAAGTCAGGGGGCGAAGATATAGCAGCGGCATTTTCCTTCAAGAATGTGGAGGACCTGCTTATTGCCGTAGGCTATGGCAAGATTTCCCCCACCCAGATAGTGGGCAAGATTACCCGCTCAGAGGCAAAGGATGAGGAGGATGTCGAGCCGTCCGAAATTGTTCAGGAAGAGGGCCGAAGACATGGCCCCGGCCATCAGGGAGTACTGATACACGGCCATGATGACATAATGATACACCTTGCCAAGTGCTGCACTCCTGTGCCTGGAGATGATGTTATTGGATATATTACCAGAGGCAGAGGGGTAACGGTTCACCGTACCAACTGTCCCAATGTGGCAAACCTCGACCCTGAACGGCAGGTGGAAGTCAAGTGGGATGTCAGCCAGGATTCAGGATATCCCGTGCGTCTTGCTGTTACCACCACAGACCAGAAGGGAATGCTGGCTGCGGTCAGCAATGCCATCAGCGCAGCAGAGGCAAACATCATAGAGGCAAAGGTCACAACCTCTCCAGACCTTCGGGCAAGTTTCACTTTTACCATAGAGGCCTCTGATGCCAGTCACCTCAGGCGTGTCATGGCAGGTGTCAGAAAGGTGGATGGTGTCTTGAGGGTGGAAAGAGTAAGCGCAGGCTGATTCCCCTGACATTTTGCTTCACTTGCCGCCATTGAAGTTTCCATCTGTTTCTGCCGATGAGACTGGCAGGAAGGCAGGCAGCCTTCCAATAAAAATAAAGCCAGGGAAGGCCAGTCATGAAGATTATAAACTCATCCATCCAGCTTGCGGCAGAGACCTCTGCCATTTCTCGAAATGAAAAACATGAAACCCTTACAATGTGGAGGGGAGATCGGGAGCGCAGGACCATCCACGGGAACGGACAGGGCAGGCTTGGCCACCAGGCCCGCAGACAGGCAGAGGCGCATAATGCCGCTGTTGATGTATCCCTGTCCGGTAAGGCCAGGGGGGCAAAACCCGTGAAAAAAGCTGCGGATCCAGCTTCCATCAAGCCTGATCCGGTTGATGACCTGAAACTGGATATCCTCAAGGCCATGATAGAGAAACTAACAGGCAAAAAAATGAATATCATGGAGCCTGAGGAGATTACAGACCCCTCCCGCAGCACTGAAGATGCCACGGCTCCTGCCCGGCAGGACGACGGATTTGGTATGATCTATGACTATTATGAATCTCACTATGAGTATGAATCCATGGATTTCTCTGCCACTGGCTCCATAACCACTGCGGATGGCCAGCAGATTGACTTTTCTGTTGATCTCAGCATGTCCCGGGAATTTTACTCAGAACAGCATGTACAGCTCAGGGCCGGAGAGGCCCTTAAGGACCCGCTGAGCATGAACTTTTCAGGCAGCGCTGCGGAGCTGACCCAGACAAAATTCTCCTTTGATATCGATGCCGATGGCAGAAGCGAGCAGATTGCATTCCTCAAGCCGGGCTCCGGTTTCCTTGCGCTTGACAAAAATAATGACGGTCAGATCAATGACGGCTCAGAACTTTTTGGCGCGCTTACAGGAGACGGATTCGCAGAGCTTGCGCACTTCGATTCTGATCATAATAATTTCATAGATGAAAATGACTCCATTTATGACAGGCTTCGTATCTGGGAAAAGGATGCAGAGGGCAGAGACCGCCTGCTGGCCCTTGGCAAAGCCGGGATAGGAGCCATCTTCCTTGGCAGCGCCGACTCTCCCTTTGATATCAAGGATCAGAACAATGCGCTTGCTGGAAAAATACAGTCCACAGGTGTCTTTATAAGAGAAAACGGTTCTGCTGGAATTGTGCAGCAACTTGACCTTGTGGTCTGATTTTTTCAAATGTCACGCACATCCCCTGCACCAATCAGTGCTGTAATTAACCAGCTTGCCTCAAGGCACAGGTGGCATAAGAGATTTTCACGTTCTGTTATCTGGAAATCATGGCCTGAAATATCAGGAGAGGCAATGGCACGTCATGCCTGGCCCATGAAATTCAGAGAGAGTGACATGCTTGTAATTGCCGTATCAGACAATGTCTGGATGCA